>CAYXHN010000043.1:0-10022 GCA_964464955.1 uncultured Methanosarcinales archaeon | reverse complement strand
TTAAATCATGGGATATAGAGATTAATCGGATTTAATCATGCCACACGGCAGATTTTGGCATAGAAAATTTTATTGAAAATTTTAATGGGGAATCTTCAGAGGGCTCAATACCTCTCCATTTATGATGAATTTTCAATTCCAAAGATTTGCTAACTATGGTGTGGGCCTGTAATACTTTCCACTTTAGTGGAGTGATGCAATTCGGCTGATTTCTATGATTCAGGGTTTTAGTTTCCTGTTTCCATCAATTTATAGAAATATTTATTAATACAGGATATTTTTACTATTCTATAGGAGATAACACAATATGGCCAATAATATAACTTTTCTAGGAACAGGGGGAGACAGTTTTGTAGTAGGAAAGAGCATGAGAGCTAATGGAGGGATAGTCTTTCAGATAGATGAAAGCCAATTTCATATAGATCCTGGTGTCGGAGCAGTTGTGCGGGCTGCAGAAAACGGGATAAATCTAAGAGCGAATACTGCAATATTGGTGAGCAGCAGCAATATACTCGGAAGCAATGATGTAAATGCTGTCATAGATGCTATGACCTACGGTGGTTTTGATAAGAGCGGAATATTGGTCGCCAACAGCACATTAGTCAATGGGAATGAGATCATGAGCCCTATACTTTCTGAGTACCATAAGAAGTGCCTGGAGAAGATAGTTATCCTCAATCCAGGACAAAGGCTGGGGATAGAAGATACAGAGATAAATGCTGTTCCCATAGAGAACCAGGATGAAAAAGCTACAGGGTTTAAGATGTATGCTCCTGATTTTACAGCAGGATATGTTCCGGATACAAAATACAGCAAAGACCTTTACAAACATTTCCAGGGATGTGATATACTTATAGTTAATGTCAATGTCCCAGGAGGAGAAAAAGAACCGAACAAGCTTAACTCTGAAGAAGCTGCAAAACTTATAGATAAAGCACACCCAAAACTTGCAGTGATAACAGGGTTTGGGATAAAGATGATAAGGGCTGACCCACTATATGAAGGAAGAGAGATACAGAAAAAGACCGGAGTGCAGGTACTTGTAGCTAAGGATGGCATGTCTTTAACTCCTAGTTCTTATTCTGCAAAGTCAGACCAGAAGAGGCTCAATACATTTTCAAGAGAAGAAAGAGCAAAGCAGCAGAAAGAGGCAAGAGAGATAGAGAAGGAGATGGAATCACAGGCAGACGAGAAAGAGCCTATCATCCAGCCAGGGAGCTCTAAGGAAGGGGAAAAGATAATACAAGAAGAGTCTACTGAGAAGAGGGAAGAGGAACACGAAGATAAGCAGGAAGAACTAAATTTCTTTGATTTCTAAACAATAATATTGGCCAAAAGCACCAGGACATATCCTATGATGCATCCTGCTGAAAGGAACGGCATTGCAGGATAGAATCTGTCTTTCTTACTTTTTGTAAGCAATAACAGCAAAGCCACAGAGACGCACAATGGGATTATCAGAGTCTTTAGGAAAGCAAGCCATTCTGGGTTTGAAAGTGCAAGGTCCTGCATTACTATGCCTGCAAATATCAAAGGGAACCCTATATCTCCTCCTCCAAGTATCGCGCTTTTTACTTTTTTCATCTTAACCCGGCCTTTCGGCTTTTTCTTCGGGGGCATCTTATATGGTATAAGGAGGCCTGCAAACATCTTTGATTTAGTCTGGAATTCTGCAAGGCTTATCATGTGCTTTATCTTCCATACAGCTATCATGTCATAGACAGAGATAGCAGAAAGTATAAGAAATCCCCAGATTATATGGTCAAGGATCGGTACAAATATTGCAGCCAGACCTCCATACATAAACAGCTCAGTTATATTCTGTGTTATAATCCCTGGTTTGAATATCTTGGATACTGCTAATATCAATGCTATTACCAGAGCTACGGCCTGAGGAAAAAAAGCATTAAATGCAACAGTCAATGTCAGAAAAACAGCCATCAGGAACCAGAATTTCCAGAGCATAACCTTATTTAGCTTTATTATTATCAAAGCTATGATCGTACCTACAAGTATGGCTGATATTATCGTAATCACTGCATCCATCCCCCTTACAGGAGGCCTTTCAACGTCATAAGGAAGTTCACCATAGACAGGCTTGCCTGTTTCAGCTGTCTTTTCAAAATCAAGATATTCTTTTACTATCGAAAGCCCCACAAATTGGGAAAGGAGAAATATTGCAAGAAGTATCAATGTTATCTTTGATGTGTGCTTCATAAAATAAGTAAAATCAAAAACTTATTTAAATATATTGTTTTCCTTAGCATATATGATTGCACATTCCATAAAAATAACAGTTTTTGTAAAGGAAGGCGAAGATAAAGAAAAAGTCATATCCTCTCTAAGGGAGATCATCCCATTTGATATAGAGTCAGAGAAGATCGGATTCAACAAAAAGAAAACTCTGGGGTTTGAAGAAAAGGAGATAATCGTTCTTGAGATCATTCTTGAAAAAGAGAAGCATATAAAGGGATTTCTAGAAAGCATCAATAAAAAACTTTCTGAGGAGGCCAGAGAACTCATAATGAGGCAGAAAGAAAACAGGCTTGACAAAGAACTGAACTTTTTTCTGAGGTTCAGCAAGCAGAAATGGATAGAGGAGAAAGAGCTTTGGCTTACAGATAGGGGAAACTGCTTTCATATAAGGATAAAACTGGCTGTCTTTCCAAAGAAGAGAGAAAAAGGGCTTGAGAAAATAGATGAACTGTTCGGCCTATAAATCGTTTCAAAAGGTTTTTAAACTCGAAAAGTAAAATCAATATAATGGCAGAAAAAATAATAGACCCATGGGGTTCGGAACTGGTCGAGGACTATGAAAAGGTCATAGATGATTTTGGACTGGGAGTTTTTGATCCTAAAATATTTCCAGAACCCAACAGGATAATGAGAAGAGGGGTCGTTTTTGCAGGCAGGGACCTGAAACAGATATCAAATGCCATAAAAAACAAAAAGAAATTTTATGCTTTGTCCGGGATAATGCCTACCTCTGAAAAGATACATTTCGGCAATAAGATGGTCGTTGAAAACCTTAAATATTTTCAGGAGCATGGGGCTGAAACATATATACTGGTTGCAGATCTCGAATCTGCAGCTGCCAGAGGGGTTGAGCTTGAAGAAGCAAGGAAAAGAGCGCTTGAGTTCCACATCCCTGCGTATATTTCACTAGGGCTTGATCCAGATAAGACAACCTTTTATTTCCAGTCTGAGAATATGGGAGTAGTGGGACTGGCAAGTGAGGCAAGCAAGAGAATAACTGAAAATGAATTCAAGGCTGTCTATGGAACTGCAGACCCAGGGAGGGTTTATTCTGCAACAACACAGGTCGGAGACATATTGTTTCCCCAGCTGAAAGAAAGAATGCCTGGCATAATACCAGTAGGGATAGATCAGGATCCCCACATAAGATTAACAAGAGATGTCGCAAGGAGATTAAAGCAGAAATACAATTTTTTTCTTCCTTCAGGGATATATCACAAATACACTCCAAGTCTTGACGGCGGGCTTAAGATGAGCAAGAGCAAACCTGAAAGCGTTATCGAACTGCCTGAAGATATGAAATCTGTAAAGAAGAAGATAATGAGGGCAAAGACCGGCGGAAGAGATACTGTGGAAGAGCAGAAGAAAAAGGGAGGAGAGCCGGAGAAGTGTGTGATATTTGAACTCTACAAACAGCATCTGATCGAAGATGACAAAGAACTGCAAAAGATATACGATGGCTGCAAATCAGGAAATCTTATCTGTGGAGAAGATAAAAAGAACTGCTGCAAACTCATGGAAAAATTTATGGAAGATTTTACCAAAGGGATAGAAAAAGCAAAAAAAGACATAAGCAAACTAAAGTTCATAACAAAATAAAAGAGGTGAAAGAATGGCAAAGATAGCTCCCCTGAAGTCAAGTCTTATGATAGTAAGCATAGTCGGATTTTTGGTAGCTGCTTTTCTGATAGATACTCTTGACTGGAAGATAACACTGCTCATATTCTTTGCAGTGCTTTTCATAGCAAGTTTCATATCTATGCACTATTCTTCAGCAATACCAGAAAAATAGGCAAGTTTTTTAAATTGTTTTTTTGTAGATGCTTTCTATGAGCTTAGAAAGGAAGATAATCGCTATAGATGCGATGACCCTGGAGAGGGGAACAAGGTACCTTGTAGATTCAATCATGCTCTGCCTGAAAAAATATGACGATCTTGATATAATATTTGCAGGAAACAAAAATAACAATTATCTCGGTTCTCTGGACAACAAGAAAACATCAATAGAGCATTCTTCTGAAGCCATAGGCCCTGAAGATTCCATAAGAGCTGTACTTAGAAAAAAAGATTCATCCACACTTCTTACCACTAAGATAGTCGGAGAGGGAAGAGCAGATGCAGGACTTTCTTTCGGCAACACAAAAGGAGTTGCATATGCAGTCTATAAGCATCTTAATCCTCTTAATGACCTTAAGAAGACACCCTTAGCAGTAAAGATACCTGTTATCAGAGGAGAAAAAAGAACATATGCTATCCTTCTTGATGTTGGCAGCACAGGGCTGGATGATTGCGAGTCAAAAAATCTTCTTGAGTTTGGGATAGTTGCAAAGAACTATGCTATAGAAGAAGGAATCAAATGCCCTAAGATAGGGATACTTAACAATGGAAAAGAATCAAAAAAAGGCACTGAGATGACCAGAAATACAGACAGCCTTTTTAAGGAGTATTCAAAAAAAGATGATTCATTAGATTACACAGGGTTTGCAGAGGGAAGAGATATCTTTTACGGAGGTGAATCCTGTCCAGATATTATCGTCACTGACGGGTTTTCAGGGAACATATGCCTCAAGATGATGGAGGGAGAAGCGCTTCTTTTCAAAAAATCCATAAAAGACAGCTTTAATAAGAACATTTTTGCGAAGATAGCAGGAGCAGCTGCAAAATACATCGGAGTTTTTGATGACCTGAAAAGCAGTCTCAATCCAGACCAATATGGCGGAGCATATTTCCTCGGACTTGAAAAACCATTCATCAAAGGACATGGCGCAGCAAACAGAAAAGCAATATGCACTGCATTGGATGCAGCTTACAGAGCAGCATCATATAAAAATAACCATAAGATAGTAAATGATCTTGAGAAAGCAGCGCTCCTATAATCTAAACTCTTTTTTGGTGTCTTTTAGGGCTGTAGGAGCTTCTCCGCCATGCCATGTAATCCTGGGCCTTACCCGCATAGGATACATCTTCTCATTCATATCATCAAAGACAATCGCTGCACCCTTTACTCTTGGAAGCGTATTGAGCTCCTCATCAAGCCCTTTCCTCATATAACTCTGCATGAGCTGGCCAAGAGCTGCAATGTCTATCTTAGCTGTCAATCTATGGGATATGACTGTGTCTGACTGGGTCATGACATCTGTGTGGATCTTCCCTGGCTGTTGGGATGCCAGTATAAGAGATATGCCCGGCTGCCTTCCCTCTCTGAGGATAGTTATCAGAGGATCTGAGGCAGTTGTTTTTCCTTCATTTGGAAGAAACTCGTGCGCTTCATCTATGACCATCCATACGAGAGGCATCTCTTTTCCATGCTTTTCTTCTGCAAAATAAGATTCTGATTTTTTCACTGCGGAATATTCTTCCATCTTTCTTGAGATCATCCTCTGGATAAACAATTTTTCTGAAGTCAAACCTATCACCAGAGATTTTATTCCCCATGCACCGGGCATAGTTGCGTAGCAGCTTACGTCCAGGATCGTTACCTGGCCTGGAGCTATGATGTCTTTTAGCTTTGTCCCTTTTACAGAGAAAAGCCCCCAATTTTTTGTTTTCCTGAACTGGTTCTCTACAACATCTTTAGTATTCTGGTCTGATCTTTTGTCTGAATGGATAGCCTTTATGATGTCATTTATAGAAAAACTCTTTTTTTCTTTCTTAAGATTGTGGACAGTACGCTCTATAAGAACGCCTGGCTGTGAGTTAGGATCTATAGAAAAGGTCATGCACCAGTCTGATGAGGCAAGCTCAGAAGGCTTTATAGAGAATGGGTGATCTGTAGGGATGCCCTTTTCCTGATAATCCTTGAAATAACCTGTAGGTGTGTATATCTTAACGTCAAGACCTTTAGGCGACATGCCCCATTCCTTAAGAAGATCTTCATCTTTCTTGTTGGGATATTTCATTGTCCAGTATATCCCCATGGTATCTAGGATAACAACTGCAATATTTTTAGAGACGTCTTTTGGAAGGTCTGAGATTCCTTCTGCAATAGTTCCCAGAGTATATGATTTTCCAGAACCTCTTTTACCGCAGACAAAAACAACATGGGACCTATTGACATCGAGCCTGATCTCGCTGGATAAAGAGGTCGTCTGACCCATCTTTACATAATGCTTTCCAAGAAGTATTGTGCCTCTGAGATCGAATTTTTCCTTGTCTTTTTTGCTTCTTCCTACTACTATTTCATAAGCCATTATCTTAAACTATGGGGAAGTAGTATAAATCTATTTTGTTTTACTATAGAGTGGGAAAAATAGAAAGATTTATAAGAGAAATCTGTTTAAAACCAATTACTATATTTAAACAGGTGATGTTATGGCAAAAAACAAGAAAACTAAAAAAACTAAAAAAACTAAAAACAATAAGAAATCAAAAACAAGTAAAAAAGAATCTAAAAATAAACTTATAATCTCAATTGCAGTAATAGCTGCTGTTGCTGTTATAGCTGCAGTCATATCAGTAAATTACAGCAGAACTGAAACTTCTGACAATGATTTAGTATCAGTAAATGGGAAAGTTATCACTCAGGACCAGCTCGATAAAGAATATTCTATGTTTTTCTATCTTACAGGGTATCCAGAGGAATACAAGGAAGTTCTGACAAAGGAAGCATATCTTGAACAAATGATAAATGAGAAACTTATAATGCATGAAGCTTCAAAATCAGGATTCAGCCTAAGCACTGAAGAGACAGATTCAAAGCTTGATGAGATCATAAGGCTGAGCGGAATCCCTGATTTCGCAGAGCAGCTGGAAGATGCAGGCCATTCAATGAGTTCTTTGTCTGAATATTACAACAAACAGGCAACGATCGCAGCTTTCATAAATGAGACTGTTGCAAGCAATATAAATGTGAGCAACAAAGAAGCTTTTGATGTCTATAAGGCTAATGAAGGTTCATTTAATGCAACCTTTTCAGAATCAAAAGAAGACATAAAGCAGTATATAATGGCTGAAAAACAGAAACAGGCAGTAAATACATATATAGAATTATTAAAAGGAGCAGCTGAGATAGAATTCTTAGTAGAAGCAGAGGAAGAAGTAACTACTGATGCAACTACAGGAGAAATCTCTGCAGCTAAAGACGAGTGTCTAAGCCAGTATGGTGTAGGTTCTGAGGCTGTTGTATTTTATCATGCAAATTGGTGTCCTCACTGCCAGAACATGCAGCCAGTGGTCCAGAATCTTATAGATCAAGGCTATGAGTTTGTCTGGATAGAGACATCTGAAGGAGTCAATACAGAACTTTCTGAATGTTTTGAAGATGTTATCGAAGGAGCTGTTCCTCAGTTTATCTGTGCAGGATCAAAGGAAAGCCAGCTTGGAGAGATGAGCAAGGAAGATCTTAAAGAATTTGCTGACAAATGCGCAGCATAAGTTTTTATTTTTTATTGAAAATTCCAGCAGGGAATTTTCAGAGGGCCTAATACTTCTCTGTTTATGGCAAAATTTTCAATTCCAAAAATTTGTTAACTATGGTGCAAGCCTGTAATATCTTGCGCTTTAGTGAAGGGATAGGATGAGCAATAATCATCAGCAAATTCTTTTATTATCTGCAGTTCAATCTTATGAATATCTAATCTGGATATCTTATAAATCCCAATGAAGAGATGGGGTTAAGAATGGTAAAGAGTATCAAGACCAATCTTCCGGATCATGCCATAGGAATCCAAACAAGAAAAAACACGATACTGATATCTTAGATAAAAAAAGAAAGTATACTGGAGAGAATGTTATTCTAGTGAAATTTCCAATAAAAAAATAAAAAAAAGATCATAGCTGATCTATAGTAAGAAGATTTGTACTTGTATTTCCAGAACTTACTTTGCTGTCCATACCTATAAGATGAGATATGTTTGTCTTTTCTGCTATCTCTGTCAATGTTTTATCTATCGGGCCATCGAGCACGATAGCGTATACTCCTGTGCTTAAGCTCTTGACTGTTGTTGACAGCTCACTGATAGGAACCTTTCCAAGTATGTTCAGGCTTTCATCTAAGATATATGCGCCTCTTGTTCCTATAAGATCTTCAAGCATGGACTTGAACTTTGTCTTTTCTTCCTGTGTTGCAGATTTTCCTTTCTTGACAAATCCTCTTGAATTCTGAGGTTTTTTATACTGTTTTTTCTTGTCCTGTCTGCTAGGCTGTTGATTTTGCCGAGTTGGCTGAGACTTGTTTGAGCTTCTGCTGTCTTTAATCTCCATCTTAACCTGTTCTGCAGATGTTTTGCTTCGTATGGCCTTATGAATCTCTTTCTTGGTTATCTCTTCTATCTCCTTGCCGTCTGGAGCCTTTGAAACAAAATCCAACTCAGCTACACCTGAAAGCTCTTTTATGATAAGGTCTCCGCCTCTGTCTCCATCAACCAATGCTGTAACTATCTTTTTTCTGCTCAGATCTTTTATAGTTGCAGGACAGGATGTTCCATTCATCGCTATGGCGTTCTTTATGCCATGTTTCAGAAGATTAAGTACATCTGCTCTTCCTTCCACTACAAGAATCTCATCAGAATCATCTATTGCAGGACCTGCAGGCAATCTATCTTTGCCATATGATTTGATCTCCATCATCCTTACTGAATGGGCAACTTCGTCTGCTATTTCCTGGGAATCAGGAAGCACGCCCTCAGTAAGATTTTTCAAAAGCGCTTTTGCCCTTTCAATGACAAAGTTTCTTTTGCTGATCCTTACATCTTCTATCTTTTGGGTCTTTATCTTTGCATTACACGGACCGATCCTCTGGATAACTTCCAATGCTGCAGCTACAATACTTGTCTCTGCTTTGTCTAAAGAAGAAGGTATTATAATCGTTCCCTGGGTCTTACCGCTTCTGGTGTCAACATTCACTTCAATCCTTCCTATCCGTCCAGATCTTTGCAGTTCCCTTAATTCTAAATCTGATCCTAACAGCCCTTCTGTCTGCCCAAATATTGCTCCGATGACGTCAGGCCTTTCAACTACTCCTTCAATCTCTATTGTTGCGTGAACAATATATTTTGCTGATACAGGTGATATTTTTCCCATTTTTCTCACACTCCCTATCTAGAACACAGAACAAATTAATTTAATCAATAGCCAGTTATTTCTGATTCATGTCAAATAAAGGCTAATAATTGAAATTGATAATGATGAATGCCAAAAGACTCAATTAGGCTTCTTGGCACTTTTTTGAGTGTTTTTAATTGTTCTATGTTCTTTTTAATTTTAAATAATTGGTTGTAGCCCGTAACACTAACTCTCAAGCTCATTGCTTGAATTTATCGTAAGCTCCGTTGAGTACTCTCGTGACGGGCCATTATTATGCAAATTTTAGGGCATAAAAGCCTTTTTTTGCATAATACACATAATAATAAGAATAATTTTATCATTTATAAAGATAATGAAAAACCCTAGCTTTCAACAAAGTTGAAGCCAGGGAAAGGGGTTTTATTCGAATTTATCGAATAATATGATAAACCCAAACAGATGTCTCAAAAGAGTCACCTGCTTGGGAAAAGAGGTGTTTAGTTTAATTGTTACTATTGGTTAGAGGTACTACTTTATAAACTTTTCGGTTTTTTAGTACTCTTTGGTAGTCAATAATAGAAGAAATACTTTTATAAAGTGGTGCTTTTTCTTCTTTAACTATGGAATATATCTATGAGTTAAAGATACCAAAAGAAAGGATAGCTGTACTGGTGGGAACAAGAGGCAGTATAAAGAGAAGAATAGAGGAAGAGACAAAAACAAAACTTAACATAGACAGCAAAGAAGGAAACGCGACTATAACA
>CAYXHN010000042.1:0-10329 GCA_964464955.1 uncultured Methanosarcinales archaeon | reverse complement strand
GATAGGGGTTAGCGCTATAATAATAAAGCACGAGATCCTGCTTCTGATAATCGGCGGTATCTTTCTTGCTGAGATAATGTCTGTAATAATCCAGGTCGGATACTTCAGATGGAGGGGTAAGCGGGTTTTTAAGATGGCCCCCCTGCATCATCATTTCGAACTCAAAGGGTGGAGCGAACCACAGGTCGTGATAAGATTCTGGATAATAAATATCATTATGTGCCTGCTGGCACTCTCGACACTCAAGCTAAGGTAACAGATGGATATTTCCGGCCAGAGGATACTAGTGGCTGGTCTTGCAAGGAGCGGACTGGCTGCAAGCAGGCTCCTTTTGAAAAATGGCGCAAAACTCTGGGTATATGACAGGGATAGAAGTATATTGCTCCCTGAGGATATTCTATCGGCGGTTAAACGGTTAGATGCCGATGATCCTGCCGCAATTGACCCGAAGCTTTTTGATAAAATAGTAGTCACCTGCTGCAATTGCAGATCAATGTTTTATACAAAACGAAGGGGGCGACAATTGGGCAGGGTGTGGAATAAGCATTGCTATTCCAGTTGTAACTGCTGCAGGAGGCATGGTACTCAAAGCAATGATAAAAGAATATGGTCATGTAGCTACAAAAGCATTCTCCAGGAATATAAATACTGTTTCTAAAAATGTAGATGGGGCTGCATTTGCACTCTTCTTCAAGAATGCAGATAATATGGCCCAATCTGGGAAGCATCTGAGCAAAGGAGTAGCAATAGTTTCAGGAGGCTCTGATGATGCTTTAAAAGTCGCTTTGAAGCAAATTCCTGACTATATGGATGATGTGACTAAATTAAAATATTTAGAATGGATTGGCAAAGTTGCCGTAAAAGAAAGTGACTCATATGCTAAAAGTCTTATTGGAAATCTGAACAAAGGAATTTCTTTAATATCAGATGGATCTGATGATGCTCTGAAAGCTGTTATGAAGGAAATGCCTGAAACACTAGACGATATAACAAAACTAAAATACATATCAGGCTTAGGAGAAATTGCTATCAAAAAAGGAGATTTATATGCTAAAGATCTAAGAATAATTATTAAGGAAGCAACAGACTTTTTTGGAGACGAAGTAGGAGAAAATGCAGTAAAATTAGTAAAATCTGATAATTTAGATAAATTACTTACTCAGTTATTAGATGCAGGACAAGAGAGCAATATTAGAGGAAATTTATACTCCTTATCAAAAGGAGCAGAATTTGCAGATGTTGGTATAAGAGTAGATTTTGAAGTACCGAATCCTACTGGAAATCGTAAGGTAATTGATATCCTCTTGCCTGATGAAGGAATCTATTTGGAAGCAAAGACTGTGATGGATGTACCTCGCTGGACAAACATTAAAAGACACCTAAAAAAAGCTACAGGACAATTACATGGTATCAAAAAAGAAGGCGGTGCAACTGAAATTCACATCAAAATCCTTGGAGAATCATCATTAACTAGAGAGGGTATAATCTCTAAACTTGATGATTGGATAATAAATTCTGATCTGATACCTGGAAATCAATTAGACAAAATTATTATAGAGGGTATGGGTGAACCTATAATTAAGGTGATATGATGAAAACAACAAAAAATAATTGGACAATAAATAAAAGTACTCAAAGTTTGTATTGGTTTGCATCATTAGATTCTAAACAAAACGAAATAGAAGATGTAATAAAAGTACTCAAAACTGTTGAGAAGATTACAAAGGAAGACAAGAATATTAAAATATGTCAGGGAAAAATAAATTTTTACATAAAAGAATCTGAAAAATCCACACATCCCTTCGGAATTAAATTCGTTAATTTTTACGAGATTACAAAACAATTAGAAGAAAAAGATATTCAACTCAAAAATTTACATATTTATGATATCACTCTAGAGTTAAGCGCATATCTGTCCGTTTACAATTCAGACAGAAAAATCATAAAAAAGTGGGTAGATTCAGTGATTGAAATAAACATTGATAATGAAAAAGATGATTTTTATATTACTCTTTTCAACTTATCAGATGTATGGTTGCCTCAGACATGGTATTCGGATAACAAGATAGGTTCAAATGACAACATCGAACTCGCAAAATTAAATCTTCCAATTTTAAATATCTTAATCAGAAAAATAATTCATGATTTAAGAGTTAAATGCACCGTGAAACATGAACTCTCAGAAAAAAATAAATCATTACTAAACATAAAACCGGATGGAATAGAATTCAAAAATGAATAAACAACTAACACTCGGAATCTGCATCTTCATCTTGTTAGCTGTAAGTGTAAACGCAATCTCAACATCATATGAGACTGCATCTGTATCAAGATTAGTGGGAAATGCTCCTGAAGATCTGATCAACCAATTAGACACAGAAGAACTCAATCTTAATCATGCAAGTTATTATCCTGGATATGAAGTTAGCAAAGATTGCGATGCATTTTTAGGAAAGAAAGAAGCAATAGAACATATGTTTGACAAATCAATAATTGATATTTATTGGGAATATGATGATATCGAAACCAGCAAATTTGAACCAAATGAATTATTTATAATTGAATCAGAAGGTAGCATTGAAGGTAAGAACATTTTAGCTAGCCAGAGAAACTCAGACATCTCACCAAGAGATATTGAAGAATGGAAAGATGATTTTGCAAAAAACAATCCATTATTCATATTTGACAGCGATTACGCAGGAATAGCAATCCCTAATCAAGACACTTATGTAAGCGAACTCACTAGATATTCAACATTTATAGCCCCTACATTAACAGACTCAAGGAAATTCACAGAAGCCATGATCTGTAACATAGGAGACGAAAAAACAATAGGAAATACTTTCAGAGAAGCAAGAAATACTTATTTCAGCTCAATTGAACCCAGTAGACAAGAAGCTATTGGCCTGACACTAAATTCCTATCACTTATATGGAAATCCTACTGCAATAACAACAACGCCCAATTATAATAGAAAAGAACTTGAAAGATATTGCGGAAATTTATTAGGAGAAAAAGAAGAAACACCTTTTGGAATCCAAGAATTAGAAGTACAAAACATAAAAGATAATATTGATGAAATAGTCTACATCTCAGGCAGCAAAGAGACAGTAGAAGAGTATGAAATATTAAATTTAGCCGAAGGAACAAATATCTATGCAGATTATGAGTTAGTAAAACCAATTATCATAAAACATCATGATCTCCCATTAGGTGCAACTATAACAGATATAACATACACATTTTCTGAAGAAGAAACAGTAATATCAAACATTCCAGAATACAAAGAAGGATTAGTAGATAGAAGCTGTTATGAAAACACAGAAGATGAATCATTTGAAACTAGTATATCTTACAAAGAAGACAAACAAACAGTAAATCTATTCATAAGCCCTCTAAAGATGACTGATTGTAACAAGGGAGAATTTAAGTTATACAAAAAAGTACATTACATAATAGAATACATAACACCTTCTCCAATATACTTTGATGATTTGGAATATCCAATTAAAACTCTTCCAAACAATCAATTTGATCTTATTGTAAGCTTAGGATACGTTAAGAATACAGCATTAAATGGAGAATTAGAACTATATCAAGAATCTAACATGATCTTCCAAAAAGAAATCACATCTAACATCCCTTCAATAAAAATACCTTTAACTTCTCAGGATCAAGAGGGGATAATGAGATACACATTAAAATATGTTCAAGATGGAGAAGTTTTAGCAGAAACTGAATTTGAAGTTGAGACAAGAGTCTTAGATTATATTTTAGAAATACCAGAAATGAACAAAGGCAAAACTGATATAAAATTAAAAATAAATAACAACAAAGATTCTGACATAAATATCAAGGTGAACGATAATCTATTATTAGATTCAAAAATACAAGGAGGTTATAATGAATTTGTTTTAGAGCCAGGACTAAATGAATTTTCATATAGTTATGATAATCTGCTGCAGTCAGAAAAATCCTACAAGCTTAGATTTGATATGGGATACAACAACAAACAAGAGGTTCTTAATGGATTGATAGTTACAAATCATAAGCCGATTATTGAACCTATCTCTAATATTTTTATAGAAGAGGGGGAAATTGCTCTGGTAGATGTGTCAGCATATGATCCTGAAGAAGATAATATTGAATATTCAATAGATGATCAGATGTTTGTCCAAAAAGATAATATATTTACATGGCAAACCCAAAAAGGCGATGCAGGGGAATATAGTTTTACTGTTACAGCTTCAGATGGATACAGTGAATCTAAAAAGAATTTTAAAGTCACTGTTAATGAAGCAAAAGAAGGGGATTCTGATGATGATGAAAAACCTGAATGCACATATGATTCTGACTGCGGAAGCAATAAATTCATAGGCGAATCTTCATGTTCTGACGGAAATATCTACAGGGATTACCAGACATGGGAATGTGTTGATGCAGAATGCATATCTTCAGTTGAATCGCAATTAAAAGATATCTGCGATGATTCATGTTCAGATGGGAAATGTATCTCAATCGCCTGCTCATCTGACTTAGACTGCGGAACAGACAACTATCGCGGCTCAAGCTTCTGCAAAGATGGAGATGTTTATAGATACTACAGAGAATACACTTGCTCAGATCCAGGAACTTCTGATTCCTTATGCCGCTACTCTGATGAAGGAAATTTCATCATTGAGTGTAAACATGGATGTGAACAGGGAATATGCAGGACAGAAAGAATATGCTCTAGAGATGCAGACTGCGGAACTGACGGATTTACAGATGAAGAGTTCTGCAAGCAGGGAGATGTATGGGATACCTATGAGACCTATAGCTGTTTAGATCCAGAGACTGATGATGCTGAATGTTCAAAGACAGAAGAAGAAACCTTAAAGAAAGAGTGCATTAATGGCTGCAGTGATAGGAGATGTGTTGGTGAGCCTGTATGTTCTGTTGATTCTGACTGCGGCACAGACAGGTATATAGGAGAGGCTGATTGTTCTGGAAATGGGGTCATTAGAGAATATAGAACTTACACATGTTCCGAGCCTGGAACTGCTGATGCTGAATGCTCTTATTCTGATGAAAAAAAGACAATAGAAGAATGCGAATATGGATGCAAAGATGGAGGGTGCATTTCAGAAGATGCGATCATATGCCACTCTGACTCTGATTGCGGAAAAGATGACTGGACAGGATTGAGATACTGCAAAGATGGGGACTCCTATAGAAAATACAAAGATTATGAATGTATAGCTCCTGGAACAGCTGAATCTGAATGCAGGGCAAAAGAATATGAAAAAGAGAAAGAAGACTGCAGTTATGGCTGCTCAAACGGATTTTGCATGGAAGAGCAGGGAGATTACAGGTGCAGCAAAGATTCTGACTGCGGCAGGGAAGGATATATCTCAGACAAGAAATGCGTAAATGATGATGTCTTCCAGACATACAGGACATGGGCATGCCATAATCCTGATTCAAAAGATGCTTACTGCAGATACAGTGATGTATGGAGATTAAAAGAAGAATGTTCTTCTGACTGCTCAGAAGGAAGATGCATGATTTCAGAATGCTCTTCAGCTTCAAATTGCGGAACAGATGAATACATTGGAGAATTATTCTGCTCCTCAGGAGATGTGTATCAGAAATATAGGACTTGGGGCTGCGATGCTGGAAAATGCAGCTATTCAGATGAGAACAAGCTTAAAGAGACATGTTCAGGAGAATGCATACATGGAATCTGCATTGTTGAAGAAGATGAGGATCTTCCGGATATCCAGATAAACTATCTCTTTAATCAGGATCCTAAAAAGCCGAAAGCAGGAGATTCTATAAATATGCTGTTTGATATCCAAAATCTCGGAGATGAAATTCTGGAAGATATTGAATATAAGCTCTACACAGGAAGCTCTGCTGCTGACAAGACCGGAGTTATATCTTCTTTGTATCCTGGAAAAAGAAGATTTGTAGCCAAGCGGATAAGATATGATTCTGCTGGAACATATTATCCAAGAGTGGCTATTGATCATAACAACAAGATAGCTGAGAAAGACGAAGGAAATAATTTTAAAGAGATGGAATTGGTTGTTGGGTGAGCATCGGTAAAGAAAAATGAAAAAGAGATTTAACTTTGAATATGGAAATGAATAAAAAACTAATATTTGGACTTTGTATATTGGTTTTATTTAGTTCAGGATGTTTGAATGATGAAGAATTCAACAGCTGCATCACAGGAGACTATGAAGAGGAAAAACATTGTTTTACTGCTTTAGCTTATGAAAGATTGGATCCAGGTGTATGCGAAAAGATGCCTGACGATGTTAATAGAAGACAAGCTAACAAGGCTTTTTGCCTGGGTTTTGTTGCTTCAGCAACAGGGAGAGTAAAAATATGCAGGGATCAAAACAACCAGTATTACAGAAATTATTGTGAGAGGGTCTATGAAAGATATTTCATGTCATATGATCCTAAGTTTGAAGAGCTAAAGGAGAGGTATTCAGATAGAGAATAAACTATTGTGAGGGATAAAAATGAAAACAGAAAGATCAAACAGACTAAGCATTGTAAAAGTAGTGGTTTTAACAGTCTTAACCCTTGGGTTATATAGTGCATACCTATTCTACAATAATATAAAGGTGTTAAAAGAATACTCAAAAGAAAAAATAAGCAAGGCTTTTATTTTGCTATATTTTATTCCAATAGTAAGGTTTTACCTTCTTTATTCATTGCCTAAGAGAACATCTGATATGTTAAATTTGAATAAGAAAAAATCAAATAAATTGATTATGTTGGTTTTGGGGGCGTATATTTTTAATCGTGGTGTTAATAGAGTAGTAGAAGGATTTGATATTCCATTGATGATTGGTTTAGTTTTAGTTTCGTTAGTTGTCGTAGGTGCAATATTCGCTTATTATCAAAAACAGATTAATAAGTTTTTAGAAAAAAAAGAGAAAAATAAAAAATACAGGATAATGTATCCTGGTGAAGTTATTTTTGTAGCTCCATTTTTTCTATTGGGCATTGTTGTGCTTTTTTTGTATGCTGGGTTTTGATGGGGCATTGTATGATGAATAAGATACTAAAATCAACAGGAATTGGATTTTTAATGGGTGCTATTATAGGTGCTGGAATAACTATTAGTTATTTTATATTTGCATTTTTTAATCAATTTATTAGAAGTATTATGGGATCAGATTTTTGGTTTTGGTTTAAATAGGAAACGAATAATCAAAGAAGTAAAATCAACAGAAACCTTAAGATAAGGTAATGTAGATGAGCAACTAGCTAAATTAACACAAGCAGTAGATGATGGTATCGCTGACCAAGCAATGATTGTAGTGAAAGGTCAGGCAACCCAGACTGTAAAAAATGAGGCTCAAAGATTGGGAGTTGAAATAATTGAAAGAGGTATGTATTGAAAATGTCAAATAATAAAGAATTTGTTTTTGAGATTGGTATAATCAGTTTCAAAAAAGAGTTGATTAAGGATATTGTCAAGAAATTATATATCAGATATCAGATTAATAATAAAATAACAGAAAAAGCGAATATTGAAGAATTGTTTGGAAATGGTGTGGGTGGACATTCAACTATACTTCTGAGCAAATCATTTCAATTACATATTTCTTGCATTGTTCCAGGGAATAAAGAGTATTCCAGGATAAATGAAGATAAATTTTATTTGATAATTTCCATTGCCGAAAGTGAAATAAAACATGATTATGAACGTAGAGAAAGATTCTTAAAAGGAGGTATCTTAGTATTTGAATGTCTTCCGGAAGCAATAGGGGTGGGAGATGATTCTCTTAACATTAGTATAGAAAAACGTAAAGTCTTGAAATCAAACTATCAAGATATAATCAAAAAACTGCCCGTCAAGAGTCCGGATAAGATTAATGAGGCGATATACGAGTATATATCACCAGATTTGCAAACATCAATTTATTCTTCCATGTTTTTGAATAAATCAATTATTGAAAAAATAGGTAAACAAAAGATTCTTTCCTCTCCAGCATATAAAAAAGAAGAATTATCTAATGGGATATTCATTCAAATTAGTGAAGACCCATTTAATGCTAAATCTGGAGATATTCTAAAATTTGGAGAATATCTTTTTGGAAAAGAGAGTAATGTAAAAATTTTAGGTAAGAGGACCTTAAAAGAATTAAAGAAAGATGATAATGAAATTAATTTGGAGGAAAAGTAAAAAATGACAGAAGAATCGAAAATGAGAAACTTTTTCACAAAACCAAGCATATTTTTTGAAGATGTATTAGGTAAAAGCCTTACAGATGTAGCTAAAAATGCAAAGTGGTTGATAGGGCTGTTCATACTCTATCCTTTTTTTGAATCAATAATATTTGAATCTTTAGAGATGATGTATGGGTTATATGCATTTTTAGGGGTCTTTTTAGTTATATTTTTTGGAGGATTTACTTTGATGCATTTTACTCTATTTAGGTCAAAAGGGAAATTGTCTGATCTTTATAAGATATTGATAAGTTCGATGAACTATCTATTTAGGATATTTTTTCCTGTAATGGTCATCGTTTCCCTTACAAGGGGTCCGGTAGGAAAGATAATAGCTGGAATATTGGTATTGGGATTATGGGTTATTACTATCTGGAGTTTTGTTGTCATTATAAAAGGATTGAAGAAAGTGTATGATATCAAAACTTTTTGGGTAGTGGTGGGCTTTTTAATAGTATTTGCAGTGATTATTGTTTTAAGACTTTTGTTTATAGAGTATTCTGAGACAATATTAATGCAATTATATCCTGTCTGAATGGTTATAATATATAAAGGAAAACTAAAATGAAAAATAAAACATTAAAATACTCAATGATATGATTTTTGATAGGTCTTGCTTTGTCTTTTATGCTGACATTGGGATATTTTCTTATGGTTCAGATAAATCCATTCTTGAAAAACATGATCTTAGATTCAGGATACTATTATAATTGGTTTATTTTTATGTTCTTATTTGGAATAGTTGTTTTTGGAGTTATTGGAATTATAATAGGAGCAATTGCAGGGTATTTTGAGGGAAAAAGATGAAACATTTTTTACACAAATATTTCAAAACCCTAACCTTTAAATATTCTTAATACATATATAACCCTATGATAGAGGCGATATTAGAGTCTTTAAATGATAAAATAGGTGAATATAAGCACAAGATAGCTAAAGGAGCTGCTATCGGCACAGTTGCTGCTATGCCATTTATCTTTTCTCCAAATCTTGAAGCAGGGGTAGGCAAATATCTTTATGATACTAATGATGTTATTAATGTTGGAACCAGAAAATATACTCTTGAGGAAGATCTAAAAGAATTTGAGATACAGGGAAAATCTGCTTATCTTATAAAGACTGAAGAAGATGCTGTCTTGTTTTTCTGGCTGGGAAAGAATGCAAAGAAGCAATATGCTGCAAGAAGTGTAAAAGGAAAGCCAGTAATGGTAAACAAAGCTTTTTCTATAAGGGATGATGACGGAAAAGAATACAGAATATATCCTAATGGAGATGTTAAAAGGATTACAACTACAACCACTTGGGAAGATAATAAAGGAAGGACTGTAAAGAAGCAGGTTCCTTATGAAAGGCCTTCTGCTGATGATACTGGAAGAACATCCCATAGGATGTCTGCTGAAGAATATACAAGGAAGATGAATGAGGATTATAGGAAAAGGACCGAAGCGAAGAATAAAAAACTGGAAAATATATTTGATCAGGCAAAGCAAGAATACTTCATGAAGAAGGATGACTTTGGAGCTGGGGAGACGATGTATATAATGAATGAAACTTCATTGTTCAGATCTCCGCAATATGCAGATTTCTTGCTTAAGGTCTATAAAACAAGAAAGGACAGGCTAAGCAAAGAAGATAAAAAAGAAGTTGAGAATAAGTTGACTGAGGTTGCTGAGAAGTATTTTGAGCGGGGAAAGGAAATGGATGATGAGAATAAACCACAAAAAAAATTCTTACCTTATTTCAAGAATGCATCTGAAATAGCAGAAAAAATAGATGGATTTGATAGAAAGAAATTAGCATTATTTTATGCTAATTCAGCAAGAGGTCCACCATTTGTCCCAGCTATTAAGATGATAAATAAGGCAATAAAATTAGATCCTGATAATAATAATTATAAAAGGCACCTTAAGGGGTGTATAGAAGGTTACGAACATTTCAAGCGATAAATTATTTATTTTGGGCAGCATCTATTGTCAGTAGCGCAGCCCATTTTACCATATGCACCAATAGGGTCTTCTTCAGGTTTACAACTAGCTTTACAACCCAACTTTGACAGTTTTCTAACTATTTTGTGCAGGATTTCTATTTGACAGT
>CAYXHN010000041.1:0-10385 GCA_964464955.1 uncultured Methanosarcinales archaeon | reverse complement strand
CAACAAGCCTGCTAGTATATTAAACTAGCAGGTTTTATACTTTATATACCATCAATAAAAATTAAGATTATTTTTTCTTCTTCTGTTTAATGTTTTTGGTTATTCTGTTCAGTTCCCCTATATTTTTTGTGAATTCAGGCATCGTATCTTTGAATACATGCTCCATAGCATTTATACTAGAGCCTACATCTTTTATGCTTTTATCATATTCAGAAACCTTGCTTAATACGCCTTTGTGAAGGTTCTCAAACCGTTCTTTGAGATCATTGACATTATGCTCTATCTTTTCTAACCTTCCTTCAACTTCTTCCTTCCAGGCAACTATTTTCTCTACATTCTTCATAAGCTCTTCCCATTTCTCTTCTACAACACCCTCTACGATCTCCTCTACTTCCTCAGTTGATGCGCCTGCACCATATTGCTGTTCCTGACCATAGTCTTGCTGCGGTTGAGGCGGAGGGGGAAGATTTCCAGGGGCTGGAGCCTGCTGCGGTTGAGGTGGAGCTTGCTGCGGTTGAGGTGGAGCTTGCTGCGGTTGAGGTGGAGCTTGCTGGCCCATAGGGTTTTCAGGCTGAGCCATTCCCTGCTCAGGAGATGGCTGCATAGTGTTCTTGATATCGGCCTGGCTCATAGCGTCAAATGTCTGAGAATTAGAATATCCTTGCCTTTGTAGAGTCTGGATTATCTGATCATTGCTTAGTCCCTGTTGTCTCATCTGGATAACATTTTCAACAGGTACGCCTGCTGCTGCAGCCTGAGTTGTTCCCTCTTCTTCTTTTTTCTTTCCAAATAAAGCCATATAATCACCTTTTTTATTGTTTAATCAAATGTATTATATAAAGGTTTCTTTGCTCCTTTAAAAACTAAAAACCCCATATTATGATTTTCCTAATTTTTCATCTATTATCTCTTCCACTTCATCCCTTGTTGCGAATTTAACAGGATTCCATAATTCCAGATATTTTTTTATAGAATCTATGTCCTCTTTGTTAGCTGTTCTTTTAAGACTATCTATGACCATTCCAACCTTATCCTTGATAGTATCGATGTCCTTCCTTATCTCAGCAATATCAGAATCAAAAACCTTTATCTCCTGGCTTATCCTTTTCTTGACTCCCAAAAGATTGCTTTCTATCAGTTCAACTTTCCTGTCAAGATCAGTGTATCTGCTTTCCAGCATCCTTAGCCTTGAACTTATATTAGACATATCCTGAGGTGTGCCTTCAGGCTGGATAGGTTCTGGCTGCTTCTTTTTTCCAAACAATCCCCCTCTTGCCATACATATATCACAATCTTATCTTGTTTTAAAAACTTGTGTTAGTATGAATAAGTGGTATAAAACTAGCCGAAACATTTAAATAGGATTTGCATTATAAAATATATATAAAAAGATTAAATTTATCTAGCAATATAAAATATATTTTACAATAAAATGCCTAAAAAAACAATATCAGCCACAGTTGAGATAGAGCTGGTAGATTGGATTAGCTCAGAGATTGAGGAAAAAAAGAAATACAGGAACAGATCTCAT
Organism: uncultured Methanosarcinales archaeon; assembly: GCA_964464955.1. Lineage (GTDB taxonomy): Archaea > Nanobdellota > Nanobdellia > Woesearchaeales > WJKL01 > WJJM01. The sequence continues at coordinate 8,854 of CAYXHN010000041.1, read as the reverse complement.
CTTATAGAAACAGCATTAGAATTATTAAAAGAAAAAGAGGAGCAAGATGGTAAATAAACCCTATTCATATGATATAATAAGAGAAGGAGAAGAGACTATTCTTAGGATTAACTGTGAAAATCTTTCTTACCTTCCTTCTCTTGAAGACAACAAGACAGTGATGTCAAAAACAATAGATATCCTTGTAGAGGTAGGCACAGTAACAAAGATTGTTTTTGTCCAGAAAAGAGATTATGAGTATGACTACTATCAGACACAGCTACTGACAGAGATAGCGGGATTATACAAGAAGATAGTAGAACAAAAGGTCTTTTCATATTATTCTCTGCCTCCTGAATGCCAAAAATGGTTCTCTTCAAGATATGCAAAAACACAATTGACAACATTAAGAACATTAAAAGAAGACCCTATCGGAGCTTATGTTTCTCTTAAAAGGGAGCTTAGAAAAGAGAGGATAGAACTTGAAGAGACTGTTGAACAGAGGCACATCAAATGCCAGCAAAGGTATATTACGCTTCTTGATTATCTTGTAAAAGCTCTCGAAAAGACAAGGCTGATGACTATTGCAAAACCATATCTTCAGGGGCATAAGCCTGGAGACAGGTCAATATATAGAAAGTTCTTTAAGCCAGGTATAAAGCCGGATTTCATGTTCACAAAGCTGATGGCCTCTTATCCTGAAGAAGGGGAGACAATAGGGGCTTATAAGGTAGATGGGACAGATATAACAATATTCCAGCTTCCAGATACTGTCCAGACACTTTATCACATGGTTCCCCCTGAATTTAAGATTTCTGAACAAAAATATGATATCCTTGACATGGCCAGAAAAATAATGGCAGAACACAAGCCAAAAAAACAGGAATTTGTCCAGCCGGAAAGGATGAGAGAAGTATTCTACAATGTAGGGCATGATCTTATAGAAGAGCTGGCAACTTATAGACAGATAAATTTCAGGCCTGAAGAGATAGACGAACTGACAAACATCCTTGTGAGATACACTGTAGGATTTGGATTGATAGAGGTCCTTCTACAGGATGAAAAAGTACAGGATGTAACCATAAACTCCCCCATGGGCCACACACCTATGTTCATAGTTCATGCAGATTATGGAGATTGCAAGACAAATATTATCCCTACTCCTCCTGAAGCAGAATCCTGGGCATCTAAATTAAGGATGATATCAGGCAGGCCCCTGGATGAGGCAAACCCAGTCCTAGATACTGAGATAAGCATACCCCAGGCAAAAGCAAGGGTAGGAGTGATATCTTCTCCGCTAGACCCGACAGGTCTCGCCTATGCTTTCAGAAGGCACAGAGACAAGCCATGGACCCTTGCATTGTTTGTAAAAAACGGCATGGTCTCTCCGTTGGCCGCAGGACTTCTTAGCTTCATAATAGACGGGACAAGAACTCTTCTGGTGGCTGGAACAAGGTCAGCAGGAAAAACCTCCCTTCTTGGCTCGCTTCTTGTAGAGATTATGAGAAGATACAGGATAATCACTGTAGAAGATACGCTGGAGCTTCCTGTCTCTCCTTTAAGGGATATGGGCTATAATATCCAGCAGATGAAAGTTCGTTCAGCTTTGACAAAGGGAGGTTCAGAGGTTCCTGCAGCTGAAGGTATAAGAACTTCCCTGAGGATGGGAGATTCAGCCCTTATCATAGGAGAAGTAAGAAGTTCAGAGGCGCTTGCCTTGTATGAAGCCATGAGAGTGGGAGCCATGGCAAATGTTGTTGCAGGAACTATTCATGGAGAATCTCCTTATGGTGTTTTTGACCGTGTGGTGAACGATCTTAATGTTCCGAGAACATCTTTCAAGGCAACTGACATTATCATAGTGTGCAATCCCATAAGATCACCTGATGGGCTCCACAAGTGGCGGCGCGTGACATCCATAACTGAAGTAAGGAAACAGTGGGAAAAAGACCCTCTCTCAGAAGGGGGATTTGTAGATCTGATGAAATATGATGCAGAGACAGACCAGCTTCAGCCAACAGACGAACTTATAAATGGTGATTCAGACGTACTCAAGGCGATAGCTGCAAATGTCAAAGAATGGGCTGGAAACTGGGACGCAGTCTGGAACAATGTCCAGTTGAGAGCAAAGATAAAAGAGACCCTTGTAAAGCAGAGTAAAGAAGCAAAAATGCCTGATATCCTGGAAGCCCAGTTCATAATCATATCAAATGATCGGTTCCACAGCATCTCTGAAAAAATAAAGGAAGAGACAGGTACCCTGGACAGTGAAAAGATATTCGCTGAATGGGAAAGCTGGCTAAAAAAAGAGATTAAGCGAAGATCGATAAGATAAAATGCCTACTCCTGATATAAATAAACTTATGGACAAATATAATCAGAAGCTCGAACAAGAGCTTGATGTAAAATCTTCAGATTTAAAAAAACAAAAGCCTGTCTTCTCAAGAGAGTACAGAGAATTCAAACAAGAATATCTTCCAAAGAGGCTTTCTCTATATGAAAAAGCGTGCAATCTCAGTGAAAAGATATTAAAGATAAAACCTGACAAGAAAAAGCTTCCAGACCTTCAGGAAGCAATAAGCATATGCCATCTATCCATAACACCTGCGGGAGCAGCCTCTTTTGCACTGCTGGCTCCGATTCTTGTAATCCTGTTCGGATCTCTTAGCTCTTTCGCAATATTCGGTTCTTTCTTCTTTGTGATCTTTTTTTTGATCGTAGGGTTGGCATTGATCCCTGTCCTGAACAATCTCCCTTTTTACATCTCCAACTCATGGAGGATGAAGGCAAGCAACCAGATGGTCATATGCATATTTTACGTAGTAACATTCATGAGGCACACTTCTAATCTTGAATCTGCTATCGAGTTCGCATCAGAACATCTTGACCCTCCTCTTTCTTTAGACCTGAAAAAAATAATATGGGATGTTGAGACAGAAAAATATGAGTCTGTGAAAGAGTCCCTTGATATGTATCTCGAAACATGGAGAAGATGGAACATTGAATTTGTAGAGGCATTCCATCTTATTGAATCCTCATTATACGAGCCTTCAGAAGAAAGAAGATTAAGTCTTCTGGACAAATCTCTTGATGTCATCCTGAACGAAACTTATGAAAAGATGCTTCATTATGCTCACAATCTAAAATCTCCTATCACTATGCTCCATATGCTGGGGGTTATTCTTCCTATCCTTGGGCTTGTGATACTGCCGTTGGTGGTCAGCTTTCTGCCTACAGTAAGATGGTACCATCTTGCAATATTATATAATGTTTCATTGCCCATAGGTGTATACTTCCTTGGAAAAAATATCCTCTCAAAAAGACCGACAGGATATGGGGACACAGATATCTCAGAAACAAATCCAGAATTAAAAAAATATAGGAACATCCTTATCAGGGTGGGCAACATAGAGATCAAGATAAATCCCCTGCTCATCAGTATAGTCATAGGAGCGTTCTTCTTTTTTATAGCCTTGATCCCTGTGATCATGCATGCTGCTGATATTCCTGATATAGGTATAGGCGGACAGGGAAATGAGCCAACTTCCTGCGGATATAAATATTGTCTCCTTGGATACAAGATGAGCAATGCAGAGGGAAATGACCGTCTGATAGGCCCTTTTGGATTAGGGGCATCTATACTTTCTCTTGGGTTCATCCTTGCTATAAGCCTCTCATTTGGTCTGTATTACCGGCTAAAATCAAAAAATGTTATCAAGATAAGAGAAAAGTCAAAAAAGCTTGAAGATGAATTTGCTTCTGCTTTGTTTCAGCTTGGGAACCGGCTTGGAGACGGGCTTCCTGCAGAGATCGCATTTGGAAAGGTAGCAGATATAATGCAGGATACTATATCTGGAAATTTCTTTGAACTTGTAAACTCAAACATAAGAAGGCTTGGGATGTCTGTAAAAGACGCAATATTCAACCAAAGAACAGGAGCCATACATAATTTCCCTTCAAAGATAATAGAATCTTCTATGAAGGTCCTTCTTCAGTCCCTGAAAAAGGGGCCAAAGGTGGCTGCACAGGCCCTGACTAACATCTCAAGATATATAAAAGAGATACACAAGGTAAATGAAAGGTTAAAAGATCTTATGGGGGATATAATCTCCTCCATGCAGTCCCAGATAAAGTTCTTGACCCCTGCCATAGCAGGTATTGTGATAGGCATAACATCTATGGTAACAGCCATACTTGGGAAGCTTGGTTCTCTCCTCTCTAATGTGGTCCAGGCAGGAGAATCTAATCCTAGCCAGATGAACCTGCTTGACATGTTTGGAGACGGCATCCCTACCTACTACTTCCAGATAATTGTAGGACTATATGTTGTCCAGATAATATATATCCTCACTATAATGTCAAACGGTATACAGAACGGATCAGACAAGCTGGCTGAGAGATATTCTCTTGGAAAAAATCTTCTGAGCAGTGTAACCCTTTACTGTATAATTGCCTTGATTGTAATGATCCTTTTCAACCTGCTTGCTACAGAGATTCTTGAGACTGTTGTAATATAAAGAAAAAAAGAAAAAAGTGGGAACGAGGGGATTTGAACCCCTGATTAAGGACAGCACACATCTACTTGCGCCGTTCACCTAGATCTCTGATAATCATTGGCCAAAGCCTCATCAGATCTTTTCAGGCCAGTCTGGAATCTTCAGTCTAGTGCTCTCCCAGGCTGAGCTACGTCCCCATAAAAGGTGATTAATAGGTTTTAATAGCTATTTAAAATATTTTCGTTTTTAAGCATGAGTTAAGCAGAGAAAATAGATAGAAAAAAAACAAAAAAATGATCACATGACCGGCTCTTCGCCAGGCTCTTCAGCAGTAGGTTCTGGTTTGTCAGAAACTTCCTCCTCTTTAACTTCTGGTTTTTCTGAAGATCCCTCTTCAGAGGACCCGGAACTGACAACTTCCAGCTTTCCGAACTTTCCGGTTGTAAGCTGCTTTTCTCCCTGAAACTCGTTTACATAACCATTGGTTATCTTTACCTTGTCTCCAGGCTTTACCTGGTCAGCCTGCTCATTCCAGAGGCTTAGTTTAACTTCCCCTGTATCATCCTTGATCTTAGCAGTAGCTACCTTTCCTGTCTTGCCGAACTTCTCAAACTCACGAACATCACCGACTTCAAGTACATCAGCGACAACATCAACATTTCCTTGTCTTACCTGTAAATCTTTTATATCCATTTTATTTCACCCTTCTGATTTTTAAGAACAAGTTAAATGCATCATTTAAATAATTATCGAAAATCTATTTCTTAAGATTCTTTAGCTTACCAGAAACATTCTCCATCTGCTTTTCCAGTATATTAGATGTACCTATCTCTTTTGCCTGCTTTTTTGCCTCTTTAAGGCTTTTTTTGTTGGCCTCATAAAAAACATCACAATACTTATTTACAAACTTCTTGGGCCACCCTGTTTTTATAAGAGATCTTTTTGCATTTTCTTTTTTTACGCCGTTTGAAACTGCCTTTGAAAGATATTTGTTCAGTTTTTTGGTGTACCCTTTTATGTGCTCTGCCTTGGTCTCTTCTATTCTTTGTTTCTCTTTTTGCTTCTCTATCTTTTTTCTCTGTCTTTCTGATCTTTTTTCTTCTTTTCTGCGTTTTTCAAGATTCTTCTCTATCTCTTTCTTTTTTTGCCTTTCCTGCATCTTTCTTTCTTTTTCCCTGGCTTGCTTTTCTTTTTCCTTATCTCTGATACGTTTCTCTCTTCTTGCTTTCTTTTTTCTTATGAAATTATCAATCTCTTTTTTCAGCTCTTTTCTTTTTTCAGCTCTTTTCTTCAGATTTTTTTCTGTTTTTCGGATAAACGCTTTTTCTTTCTTTTTGATCTCTGAATAAACTCCGGATCTCCTGAACAGAGCTATTCCTTTTGCGAGCGTAAGCAGCAAAACAGCTATTGCCATCAAAGGGGCAAGCCATCCTATATTCTCTGCTGAAAACTCGTAAGTCCCCAATACAATACCTCCCATCCTCTCCAGATAGAGCTTTTCAAAGAAATCAGCAGCAGTCATTGAAGCTTTCTTTGAAATATCTATGACAGGCTGCATAAAGCTAAATGCTGAAGCAAAAAGATTCTTTGTGCCCTTGGATTTTCCAGAAATAAATCTCATGGACCCATCATAGGTTTCATATACATATCCTGGAATCGATCTTATCCATGGGATTACCTTATCTCCACCTATGTTGATAACCTTCTGGATCAACCCTGGCTCAGCAATCACCTCGATCGGTTTTTCGATGATGATCTCTATCATCTTGCACTGTCCTTCTTCGCAGACATATCCTCCAGGACAATCTTCATCTGCAGTGCACACTATACATGGTTCACAAGGGCCTCCGCAGTCAATCCCTTCCTCGCAAATCTCAGACCCATCAGGCATTATGTGGCAGTTCTGTTCCCCATCAAAACATGTAGGCTCTGCAGGAACATACTCGCAGCTCCTTGTCTCATTAGGTTTTATACTGTCCTTTATATTTGCGATAATCCGTTGAGTATATTTTTCTTCACATTTATTAAGGTCCCAGCAGGTTCTTAGCTGTATGCCTTCTTCAAGACAAGGTCCCCATTCAGTACATCTCCATTCTTCAACACATATAGAGGATCTTGCTCCGCCTCCGCCTCCGCCGCCTGTAGAACCTGATGCTGGTGCAGGGCATGTTCCGCAGTCATAATTGCAGTTAGGATAATTGTTGTCAGGTCCACAGGTGTTTGCTCCCGCACATATATTGTCTCCGCATTCATAGAAGACATTCTTCACTGTCCAGCCGGAAGGCAGAGTCGGAACTGAATAATTATATCCTTTATAGATTATATTCCCGCTGTAGATCAGTCCGTCGCTGATATTTGTATCAGATATATCCATGTTCTGTATATATTCTCCTGTTCCATTGATTGTTGAATTGGTTATATTTGAATCTACTATAGCGCTGTTATACACTGTGCTGTCCACTATCCTCACAGTGCCGTAATAATCATTATTATACAGGTCACTTGGATCGACGAACAGATAACCCCCATGCTGGGTTGAATCACTGTCATTGCTGTCCAGGACAGTTGCATTTGCATAATTCACATCATAAAGATATGCTCTTATTATGTCTGAGTTTTCTATTATCGTGTCATTAAGAGTGGAATTGGCAACATCGCTTCCTATAAGCACAGCATCGTAAAGTTCAGATAAGTTTACTTCGCTGTGGTTTATCATTGAGTTGATCTCGTCTGTATCTCTAAGTATGCTGTTATGGTTAGTAGAATCCGCCACATAGGAATCTATGATCAGGCATGAAGTCTTTATGCTGTCATCTATTGTGGACCTGATTACATTACATCCGATAAGTTTGCTGTCAGATATATAAGAGTCATTGACATTACTATCATTTATCCTTGAGTCAGTTTCATTCGTATTTATCAAAGTGCTGTTATAATTCACTGAATCATTGATCCTGCTTTTTGTGATAGTACAGTTTATTTTCTCACTGCTGTCTATGACCGAATCTCTGACTGTTGAGTCAGTTAGATTTGAGTCAAGTGTTTCAGTAAAGTTCATCTCTGAATTCAGGCAGAAGGTTCCTATCTCATTTGAATCAGAGACTTCACAGTTTATGTTTGTCGAATTTATCATTATTGTCCTTATCTTTACCGAATTGTTCACGACTGAATCATTGCATCTAAGATTGTCGTAGGTTGAATTATAGACAGTGCAGTTGAAAAAGTCGTTTGTGCCTATATTGAATGTCCAGTTGCTGTTTCCCCAGTCTGGCAGCTGTGCAGAATCATAAACTAAGCAGTTCCACATATAGTCTCCTTGTGGAATGTCGTAGAGTGTCCAGTTGCTTGAATTTCTTATTCCGCTCAGGCTGGAGGTTGCATTTCTCTTCCATGTCCCGCTGATGTTTGTATAAAGGCTTATATTTACAAGACTGTAATCATTTGTGGCGTTGCACTCAAAAGTTATGTTTTCCCTGCTGGTAACTGTGTCATCCTCAGGCCTTATCAGATATGAGAATGGTGCATAGACTCTTATCTCAAGGTTATATCTTCCTGAATCTGCAGTGTTTGCATTGCTGCTTGTATCTGTGCAGTTTATGCTCCAGTTATGTTCTCCATTAGGAAGCAGCACTGTAAATCCTTCAACAGCAGCTTCAGTTATATTATCATCAGTTTGGTTTAGGCTTCCGTCTATCCAAAGGCTGCAGTTGGCAACATCATTGGATTCATCTTCCACCTCATAGTTAAAAGTTACAAACTTATTATTGTGCTCTACTGTATTATTTGCAGGGCTTATGATGGTCAGTTCAGGAGCGGTGTAATCTATACATGTAACTGCAGAGCCTTCTGGATAGCTGTCATTCAACAGAGGACTGAAATCAACCTTTCCATAGCTGTTATTGTCATAATAGTCATATATCCCCTGCCCTACAATAGAACAATTTACAGAGCCCCAATAATTATACTCAGCATTGATGTCGATATATAATAGATTTTTCAGGCTATGATCTATATTGTTGACTATATTATTGTTAGCCAAAGACAAGATTGTACTTCCTTCGCTAAGCTTTATTCCATTTGAGTTTTCAGTGATATTGTTTTCAGATATAGCTGCACCTGTAGATCCAAGAACAAGCATGCCGTTCATATTGTTGTATCTCAGATCATTTCCTGAAACATGAGCATCATTTGACGTTGCCCTTATGTTTATTCCGTCCCAGCTGTTGTTATAGCATTCACTGCCGGTTATATTAACTCCAGTACTTCCAAATACAGAGACTCCATAATAGCTGTTGTTGCTGAATATTCCATTTTCTATAACACAATCAACACTATCCCTTGTCAATTCAATACCATGATATTCATTATACCTGGATGTT
>CAYXHN010000040.1:0-10551 GCA_964464955.1 uncultured Methanosarcinales archaeon | reverse complement strand
AAGAATATCCAGATCATCCTGCTTTTCTTTGGTCTAAATTTTTTAGGTATCCAATCAAATTTAAGCTCATCTGGCATCTTAACTCACGCCCCTTCGAGGATTTGAACCCCGGCTTCAACCTTTCTGCTATTTTTTTATCCGCAAGGTTGCGTACTATCCAGGCTATACTAAAGGGGCACGATAAAATAGAATCAGTTTAGGCTATTTAAATGTTCTTTCTTTTCTTTAAGCCTTATCAGATAATCATAGAGATCATTGAAGTTGTTCCTGCCTGAGATATCCATGAAAGCATCAACGACATCCGGATGGAATTCTATCTCTCTTTTGGATAATATCACTTCAACTGTCTTTTCATGGGTCATCCTTTGATATTTTTTGCTTCTATATTCTCTTTTTGATCTCATAGCATCATAAGCATCTGCAACATGAAGTATCTTTGCTCCGGTAGGAATGTATTCTCTGATCAATCTTTTTGGATAGCCGGAACCGTCATGGTTCTCGTGATGATGGAGAATGATATCATATACATCATCGTCAAAGTATTCTAACAATTCAGGGTTGTTAAGGGTGAGATCATTCTCAAGATTTTTTCTTGAGCAGACAGTGTGGTTTTCTATTATCTTTAAGTGCCAATCCATAAGTTTTTCTCTTTTTTTGTCTCTCATCATATCAGGCCATATCATCTTCATGTAGTCATGATGGCTTGCTGCAAGCTGAAGTTTTTTTATGTACTCTTCTGTCAACATAGAATCATATATCTCGTATTTTCTTTTCATCTCATAGGCTATGTCTGAAGAGATTGCAGCTGTACGCTTCATATGCCTTATGTCTCTTTCTTGGTATTCGGAAAGAGGCCTATAGTGATTAAACTGACTGTACACTTTTTTGGTTATTTCAGCAAGCTGCATCTTAAATTAAGCTAAGATATGTTAAAAAATATTAGATCTCTGGTAAATTGTTGTCTCTAGTTCCCTAAAAACCCCTTTATAATAATACATATGTTTTTAGAATATAAAAAGATTGCGAAAGTATATTTTCAAATGCCTGATATTCAAGTTTTCAGCCCTTTCTGGCCTTTCCTTTTTAGAGGGGAAGCTATCGTAACTTTTTGTCCTACTTGTTCTTTTATGTTTATCGCTGTCTTTTTCCCTACTAATTGTGAGAGTTTTAGAGGGTCTGATCTCTTAATATCTCTTATCGTCTTTATCTTGTTTGAAAACATCTTTCTTGCACGGACCCTTCCTATCCCCTTAAGCTTTAACAATGGAAGTAATTCTTCTTTTGCTCCATGCTTGAGCCTTAGCCTTAGCTTTGTCAATTCTTTGAGGATGTCTTTCTGCTTTATCATCCTTGCAAATTCTGTTGAGCAGTAGAACAGCCAGTCAGCAAGATTAAGCTTTATCCTTGTCTCTCCAGGACGTATCGAATATTTCTCCAGTATTGTCTCTTCATCTATCTCGTTTATCCAGTCCCTGAAGAACAAAGCAGTCTTTATCGAGTTTAGGAACTCTCCGTATTCTTCTTCATACATAGAAGGCTCCTCCTGGAGAAGAGAGTCAGAATATTTTACAAGGGCTTCTTCTATATCTTCATATTCTTTTTTTCTTATTCTCAACAACGGCCTCATCTCTAAAGTAGAAGAGATCATCTGCAAAAAGGAAAGTTCTGAAAGCTCTTTTTCTTCAGATATTTTTAATGACTGGATTATATGGTTGGCTGTGTAAGGGTCTATGTAAAGCTCTGCAATCCTTTTTCCTATGGGTGTTGCTTTGTATTCATGGTTGAACATGTCTGCTGCTGATCGGAACTCGTTTTCTTCTTCAGTAGAGGTTATGAATCCATAATCAATAAGAAGCTTGAGCATCTTTTCTATTATTGAGGTCAGTTTTGTCATATCCCTGTACTGAAATGCCCAGAATGTTTTTGAGAAAAAATCAATTATCTGTTTTTTATCTTTTACAAATTCAGCTGCTATCAGTGACAGCAAGTAAGTCCTAAGCACAGGCTCTACCGCTAGTTTAGAGTACACTTCTTCCGGCTCTCCTGTGACATATCTTTCATATATCTCCTCTTTCATTGGCTCTGTTGAAGCTATTGCTATCGCCTGGCCTGTTATATCATATTTTGGCCTGCCTGCCCTGCCTGCCATCTGGAGATATTCTAAAGTAGGGATCCAGTCCAGGCCGCGATGGCCGAATCTTCTCAGGTCTTTCATGATAGTGCGATATGCTGGAATGTCGATACCCATCGCAAGCGTAGGCGTTGCGCAGATCGCCTTTATATTCCCTTTCCTGAAATTATCTTCTATGATCTCCTTTTGTTTGGGAACAAGGCCGGCATGATGAAATGCGATACCTTTTTTCAGGCAGAAAGCAAGACGTTTGCACTGTTTTGTAGGAGTAGATAAAGCATTCAATGCCTTTTCTGACAAGGAATCATATTCCTGTTTTTGCTTTTCTGACAGGTCTTTGATAGCTTTTGCTATATCTTCTGCTGCCTTCTCTGCTGAACGCTTTGTGTTTGCAAATACAAGAGCCTGCTTTAGGTTATTTATAGTATCAAGAACAAGATCTATAGTCTGGTCCCCTGTGTTTAAGGCTATTGTTTTGTGCATATATGCTGAGAAAGATAGAAGGTATTTAAAATTGTTTATTATTGAAAATTTTAGTGGAGAATTTTCAGAGGGTTTAATACCTCCTTATTTATGGTAAAATTTTCAATTCCCAAAATTTGCTAATCTGTGTGTGGAGATAGGATGAGCAATAATCCTTGGCAAATTTTCGTTATTGAAAATTTCAGCAGATTCAATATTTCTCCATTTATGGTAAAATTTTCAATTCCCAAAATTTGCTAATCCGTGTGTAGAGTATGAAAATGCAATTCCCTTGAAAGGCTTATCTATAGAATGCCAAAAAGCAGAGCATTTATCCCACAAATAAATTTGCGGATATTCTGCTTTTTTTAGTATAAGAACTATTTATCATGAGATATATAATACACGACCATCTCTCCTGACTCTGCTTTTTTCACAGGCTTTGGCCTTTCTGAGACTGTGACTGAGAACTCTTTTTCAATATAATCTGTGCCGTCGGAGACTATAGCCTTCACTTTTTTTGTTCCGGGAGTTACAAAGTATCTTTTCAGCTTTGGCTTAGAGTCTTCTATCTTTTCAAACAGGCCTGTTTTCCATGTATATGTAATATTGTCCTCGTCAGGGTCAGATGCTTCTATAGTGAAAAGCACTGACTGTCCAGTATATATCTTTTCTTTTGACTGTTCTGCTTTATCTATGACAGGAGCTCTGTTAACATCATTTACGATTATTGTCGCTTTGTATCCGCTTGTATTTGTTCCGTCGTCTGCTACAAATACAACATCATAATCCTTTTGCTGCTCTGGTTTTATGACAGTATCATAAGAAGGTTTCCAGCTCAAGCTGCGGTTGATAAAGGTTGAATTGTTTGGTTTTTGCTCTACTGAAAGTTCTATGTCTTCTCCGTCAGGATCGGAAACTTTTGGAGTTATTGTTATTGTCTTTCCTTCATCTGTCTCACTGGGCTTCATGTTTTTGAATTCAGGCGGCCGGTTTACATTTTCAACAGTCAGAGTGAAGCTTGTGCTGTCTTCCAGTTCCCCGTCAGAAGCAGATACGTTTATAGTATATGTTCCTGCATCATCATATCCTGTCTCCCATTTTCCGTCGTTTCCTACCGGCTCTGATATGTAAAATGCAACCCTGTCATTATCATACTCAACTACTTTTGGGTTGATTCTGATAGTGTCTCCTTCTTTTATCGTTATATCACTTAATTCCATCATCCTTGGTGGCCTATTGACATTTTCTACTGTAATCTTTATTGTCTGAGATGATGATTTTTCCTTTCCTGTAGCTGTAACATCTATATAGAAATTTTTGGTGTCCCTATAAAATATATTGTCAAGCCTTACCTTTTGAAGTAAGCTGTTAATCTTGTTATCTGCCTTATGTATTGTCTCGTAATCTGTTGAAAAAGATATCATATTTCCTGTGATCTGAGCATTTTCAGGAAGATTCTCTGCTGTGAAAGTTACCATATCTCCGTCAGGATCTTCTGCTTTCAGTCGGATATTGATAATTTGACCTTCTTTAAGCTTTATCGGTTCAATTTTCTCAAAGACAGGGGCACGGTCAACATCAAGGACAGTTATAAGCACTTCTGTCTCATCTACAAGTTTTCCGTCAGTCACTATGATATCTACCGGATATACGCCTGCATCATCATAGCCTGTCTCCCATATCTTGTCATTTCCTACCGGCTCTGCTATTGAATACTTCAACTCGTCTCCGTCAGGGTCTTCTGCTTTAAGCTCTAGCTCTACTTTTTCTCCCTCATCTACAGATATATCTTTTATACGGCTTATGGATGGAGGACGGTTAACATTTTCAACTTTCAAGTTCCATGATTCTGATACTATATAATCCCCATCAGATATTTTTACTTCAACATCATGGCTTCCTGCTGAATCATAGTCAGTTTTGTATGTGTAATCTTTATCTGAAGAGACTTCTTCTTTGTTCAAAAGCCAGGTATAGCTCAATTCGTCTTTGTCAGGATCTTCTGCAGAGACTGAAAATTCGATCTCTTCTGTCTCATCTATTATTATATTTTTTTCTTTGGGTTCTATATCGTCTATAGAAGGTTCTCTGTTAAGATTCTCCACTGTAAGCCTGAAATCATAAGATGTTGTATGTTCCCCATCTGAGGCAGTTATAGTTATAGAATATTCTCCTGCATCATCATAGTCTGTTTCCCATCTTAGATTGTCCCCGATAGGCTCTGATACAGAAACAGTAAGTTCCTCTGTGTCCTCATCCTCTATAACAGGGGAAATCTCAACAGTCTCTGTCTCTGTTATTATGATGTCATCTATAGGTTCTATCATAGGAGGCCAGTTTACTTTGTTAACTATAAGAAGTATGTTTTTTGTATCTTTGGCTGAGCCGTCTGAGACAGTTATGCTCAATGGATATCTTCCATAGTCTCCGTAAGTTGTCTGCCATTGGCCTGTAGAGTTAAGAGGAGAAGGGTAATATATGGTTAAGTTGTCTTTATCAGCATCCTCAACCAACACCTTTAGGTTGACAAGTTCTGTCTCATCAACTTCTATCTCTTTTACACCAGCATCCTCAGAAAATGCCATAGTACTAAGTATAAGAAAGAAAAAAAATGCTGAAATTGAAGTTTTTTTCATTTTAAAATAAAAAATAAAAAATTATTCCTCCTGAACAATGTCCATTATTTCAGGAGCCTTGTTTATGTCTTCTACAACTACAGTCACTTCAAGAGTTGTTGCGGTCTCTTCGTCTTCAGCTTTGACGGTTACTGTGTATTCTCCGTGGTCTGTGTAGTCTGTCTCCCATACACCGTCGTCTCCTACCGGTTCAGAGATAGTTACTGTCACTTCATCTTCATTAAGGTCTGTCACTTCAGGCTCAAGCACCAAAGTGTCTCCTTCCTGGATCTCGATGAATTCTTCAACCCCTTCTATCTTTGGAGCTACGTTTTTCTTGTTGACAGTCACTTTTACTGTCTGTGTTGATTCAAGCTCTCCGTCAGTAGCCTTTATGATCACGTCATATTCTCCATTGTCAGTATAGCTTGTTTCCCATACGCCGTCGTCTCCTACCGGTTCAGAGATAGTTACTGTAACCTCGTCTCCGTTTGGATCTGTGATAGCAGGCTCAAGAACCAATGTTTCTCCTTCATCAAGTGAAACGCTTTTGATATCCTCGATCTCAGGCGCTACATTTACCTTTTCAACTACAAGCAGCACGTCTTTTGATGTTTCTGCTTTTCCATCTGTAGCAGTTACTGTTACCAAATATTCTCCAGCATCTCCGTAATCTGTCTGCCATCTTCCGTTTTCATCTAATGGTGATGTGAATCTATATGTAATCTCATCCTCATCAAGATCTTTTGCTTTTGGCTTTAAGCTTACTTTTTCGTTTTCTTTTACATTGATCGTTATATCAGCTTCAAGTTTTTCAGTTGCTTCTTCAACAACTTCTTCCTCTGTCTCTTCTATATCTTCTTCAACTTCTTCTGTCTTCTCTTCCAGATCATCTGCAGCTTCTTCTGCTACATCTTCAACTTCTTCTGTCTCTTCTTCCAGCTCTTTTATCAGCTGGTCAAGCTCGTCTTTTGATTCGTTTTCTTCTTCTTTTTCAGTCAGCAAGGAATATGGTTTGTCCTCATCGACATTGCCTGCTATGTAATCTGAAACAGCGCAGCCTGAAATCAGGACAGCTATCATAAGAATTCCTGCAATCATTAGTTTATTTTTCATTTAAAAATCCCCCTCCTTGAATGGTTTTTTTTATTGGTTAGTGTCAATAAACAGCACTCATATAAATAATTTACTATTTTAAAATAGCAAAAACATTGTCACAAGGTCATGACAAAAGTATAAAATATAGTGAATCCTATAAAAGATATTAGAATGATGGCCCGGCCGTGACATTCATCAAAGCTTCGCTTTTTTGAGATATAAAGCACAGCTTAAATTTTGAACACGGGACCACTCGATTATCAGTCGAGCACTCTATTGCCCCTAAGCGACTTTATCGCTTATACCAGGCTAAGCTACCGGGCCAAAGTGAAAAAGCGCCCCCGGACAGACTCGAACTGTCGACCTTGCGGTTACTTGCCAAACCTCATTTGGGAATTCCCGAACGATGGCGAGGATAACAGCCGCACGCTCTACCTGCTAAGCTACGGAGGCATTTATCAGGAAGGAATTATGATGATTTATAAAAGTTTCTTTTTAATAGCTGGAAAAAACAAACCTAAATGTTTTTATATTGGCATAGATTATATGACCCTATGCGGCGTGAAGCACTGGAAATAAGTAGCAGTCTTAAGGAATTCATAGATTCTATGAATAAGTATATTTCTGAAGCAAGGCAGGAATTGGCAGGAAACAGGGAAATATCTGGATCCTTGAAAGGCAGGATAAGGCAGATGCTTGAGAAAATTCTCTATAATCTTGAAACACAAGATGACTTTCTTGAAGCTGCAGGATTTAATAAGGATATAAAGAAGATAAAAAAACCACTTATTGAATGCATTGTTCTGGCTGAGAGAATAGATAGAAGCAATTTTCATAAATTTGAAGCATGGCTGAAGGTTGCAGAAGATTCTCTAAGAAATGTAAACTCGATATTAGCACCATTGCTTGGATCAAGAAGCTTGTCTCATGGATGGGTGCTTGATCAGTTAAGAAGAGAAGAGAATTTTTTGCTGATAATCCATCGGCTTGGAAGTTCCAGAAGAAAAAGCAAGAGGATAGAGAGGGATGTTGATACTGCAAACAACATAGCCCGGACAATACAGATGCATCAAAAAAGTTTTTTGAGGACATTTCAGGTATCCATGGACTGTGATATGTTCTGGATAGAGCATAACGGCAAGACAAGCCTTTATTTTGGGCATCCATCAACTGCAAGACATCTGCTGAAAGTAAGAAAAGCAAAACAGGTAATGGATATGAGGGGCAGATCAGGCGTTGCTCTTCCAGATAATGTGTTAAAAAGGATGGATCCTGAACTTCATATAAGCATAGAACTTAAATTTGGCATAGGTAACAGCCAGAAAGCAGTCAAAACACTTATAGACAAGTTAAATGATTACGGGCTTCTGCAGAGAGTTACGTTCCAATCGCAGAATCTTTACCTGCTGGATCTGGTAAAGTCTTATTCCAGAAAACTCCCAACATTTCTTTTTTCAAAAGGAAGAAGCCTTATGCGATTTCACCTGCCTATCCACTTTTCCTTGAGTGAGATGTTCTACAAACCTGCACATATATCGCTGTCGCGCCTTCCAGGTTATGTTGATGGATTGATGGAGCATAACCCTCCAAAGGATATAATAAAATACAAAGAATATGCAGACTCATTCAAGAAAAAGGGAAAGATATGCATGCCTTTCATAATCAATGCATTTATGAGAAGCCAGCATGGAAAAGCTGCAAGGAACAGGATAATGCAGGCTTATCTTGCAGGATGCCATGGGGGATTTATAGAACAGGGTTCTGTAGAGCCTTTGATAGATATGATAAAAGACTAAACAGATTTAAATACTAATATAATATAGGGACAGGATATGGGAAAATTTAACCTTTATTCAAGATTTGAAGGAAGATACATGAAGCAGCTGCAGGATTTCAGGGAGTGGCTTTTTGCTCCTTTATTGAGACTTCTGCTGAAATTGAATATAATGCCGAATCATATCAGCCTTCTTTCAGTATTTTTTGGGATACTATTCTTGTTTTTTATCCAAAAAGATATCCTGCTGTCATTATTTTTTTTGATCATATCTTTTTTTCTTGACACTCTGGATGGCACTTTAGCCAGGAAATTAGATATGTCTTCTATAGGCGGGACTATGGTGGATGCTTCATCTGATACAGCTGTGATAATATTGACCTCTTTTGGCTTTTTTATTATCGGGCTTATCCAATTACAGGTGCTTATAGCTTATACCTTAACCTATATGATACTTGTAGGATTGTCTATATGGAGAAACTCAAAAAAAATCCCATATAGGTTTGTCATCAGGCCCAGGCTTTTTGTGTATCTGTTTTTTGCTATCTATGTTATCTGGGGAATAAATATCCTGAATGTTTCGATGGCTTTGTTCTCCCTGCTGATGCTTATAGAATCTGTTTTTACCTTGAGATTTTTCCTGCGCCAAAAGCAACAGAGAAAATATTTGCTGTAAGGAATAAGATGTTGAATGCTATTATAAGGTACATGAACAAGGGGATGCCTGTGAAAAATACAAAGAAGATAAGTATTGCATCTCCCCAAACAGGAAGATTTTTGTTTGTATTGATGCTGCTTTTATTTATAATATAGACAAACAATGGGCTCATGATTATTGAAAAGACAGTGAGCAGGGCCAAGGGATAGCTGAAAAAGCCATTATATGCAAGTATGATGTAGCCGGATCTTCTTAATATATAATCTGAGCTTTTGTCAAGAATATTTCCTAATTCAGTCACATTGCCTGTCTTTCTTGCTATCATGCCGTCAAGACCATCAAATATGTGATCTATGATAAGAGCAGTTCCTGCAAATATCAACTGGTTCCTGAAAAGGAAATATAAAGATAGGAATTTGAAAAGGATCGATACAGCTGTTGCCTTGTTTGGGGTAAGTCCATAGCTGTACAAATAGGATGCTAGTTTCTTGCTGTCCAGTATCTTTGCTTTTTTTCTTAATAATGGTATTATCATAGCAATGACCTGTATACTGAAAGAAGTTTTTTTGAGGTGTTCTTTAAGGAATATGGTTTGACATTAGCTTTTGCATTTTCTGACATCTTTTGCATGAGATCCCTGTCATTAAGAAGCCTTGCTGTCTCTTTGTTGAACTTATCTATAGATTCAGGGACCAGCACTCCATCTTTGTTGTGAGAGATAGTGTCTGAGGATCCAGGGGCTTTTACTGCAACAACCGGCAGGCCTGCTGCTTTTGCCTCCAGAAATATTATTCCCTGGGTCTCTGTCTTTGAGGCAAACACAAAAAGATCTGCAGCTGCATAATATGACTGGATAGAATCATGAGGGGCAGAACCTGTAAGGATTACCTTTTCTTTTAGGCTGTTATCTTCTATAAATTTTTTTACTCTTTCTTCTTCAGGACCGCAGCCCACCATGATGAGTTTTGTCCTGGGAATTGCTTTTGCTGTCTTTTTGAATGCTTTCAAAAGGAAAAATATATTCTTTTCAAGACCGATCCGCCCTACATAAAGAAGCAGGTTTTCATTTTCCCTGATGCTGTACTTTTTTCTTATATCTTCTTTACCAGGACCTTTGAATTTTTTTATATCTATGCCTGTTGGGATGACCTCTATCCTTGTCTTTACCTTGTTTTTTTTAAGATATTTTTTTATGGATTCGGTCGGGGCTATGACGCAGTCGCATTGGCTGCAGTAATGCAGGCTAAGCTTTTTTGCTACAACAGAGGTAATGTCCTGATCAAAAGGAAGGTAATGCGCATATTTTTCATATTGGGTGTGGTATGTGAATACAAGAGGGATGTTGTATCTTTTTGAGAAGTATTTTGCAGCATTTCCTATCATCCAGGGGTGGTGAGAATGGATTATGTCTAGTTTTAGTTTTTTTACTGTCTCAGGGATCCTGCTGGACAAAGCTGGAAAAGTAAGGCTCTTTATGGGGTTGAACTCAGAATCTATAGATATATCCAGTGACTTATATCTGTATATTTTTTTTTCAGGATACTTTTTTTTCTTTGCATTGTAATAATGGGGTGCAAATATGTACACTTCCTGTTTTAAGTCTTCAAGACACTTCTTGAAAGAGTCTATACTTACGACAACTCCTGATACTACAGGCCTGTAAGTGTTTGTGAACATCCCTATTTTCATAGCAGGATGTTGTTTGTTTGTGTTTAATAAGTTTTCTTTTTAGAGTCTGATATATTATGATCTTAGAACCCAACTTTGACAGTTAAATAATTAAGAGTCCTTAGCTTGTTTGAATTTACCA
>CAYXHN010000039.1:0-10666 GCA_964464955.1 uncultured Methanosarcinales archaeon | reverse complement strand
ATATCTGAAAGAGATTTTATATGTTCTGGGTTTACTTTTTTTTCATCCAGCATATCCCGATATATCTTATTTTTTTCATAATGGTGTTTTACTAAAGATTGTAATTTTGCAAGCCTCTCTTTTTCAAGTTCATCATCTGAGATATCTCTTAATCTTTTATATTCTTTAATAATCGGATTTATTCTATGAATCTTTATCACCTTTTTTTTGCATTTTCAGACTGCTTTCATCCTGTATGGCTCTAATTTCAATCTGGGAAGGAAAGCATATACCAATGTCAAAAGTGAGCCGAATAGACCAAAAATGGGAGTATGTCCTCGTCTATGGCAGGTAATGCCGGCAGGTTTTGGACATTTGGATTTTTATGGTTAGGAAATTATTGTTACACATTTACTATGCATAGAGTATACATTAATTTTATCCATAAAAAATGTCAAAAAAATAGAAATTTGGATAAAAATCCCTTTTTCTTTTTAAAAAAAATAAGATCCTGTCTAAAAAAATGACCCGACAGGACTTTTTGAATAAAAAAATAAGATTTCTTATCCTGATTCTATCTTATTTCAGATTTTTTTTTAAAAAAATTTAAAAAAGATAAATCCCATTTTTAGAGAGTCATTGTTTTTATCTGACCATGGATAATATACTTTATGATAAAATAAGAATAAAAAAAGAATATATCATTCACTAAATTCCCTAAAGAATAATATTGTTATTCGGGGGCGATAGATATGTTATCAACTAAAAAAATGATAACTCCTTTACTGGAGTTAGGATTGAATAAATATGAAGCAAAAGTCTACTTGACTTTGATAGGAGAAGGCATCTCAACAGCAAAGAACATCTCAGACATAACAGGGATACCTTATGGAAAAGTATATGAGATAATAAACTCATTGGCAGGAAAGGGCTTCTGTTCCATACTTCCTTCAAAACCTATGAAATGCCAGGCAGTTTCTCCAAAAAAGGCTATAGACAAGTCAAAAGAGAATATGCAGGAAAAATACAAGAAGCTTGAAAATCATGTTTTGACAGAGTTGGAGCCGATGTTTACAGAATCAAAAAAATTCATGGAACCCAAGGGCGTTTTCTGGATAATAAACGGGAGGGCGAATATCGTCAAAAAGATAGATGAGCTTATACAAAAAGCAAAAAACAACATAAATATTCACTGCTCGCCTAAGAGCCTTTCAAGGCTTATCCTGCACAAGGATCTGTTAGAGGATGCAAGGTCAAGAGGAGTAAATATATCTATTGCAGGGGTTGTAGAAGGTAAAGATATTGAAGAAGAAATAAAGAAGATTGGTTTTTGTGATATAAGAAAAGCAAAAAAAGCAGAGAACAATTTTATCTCTGTCGACAGCAAAGAAAGTCTTGTAGTGGAGCCTATCCCAGATGATGATAACATCATGTATGGAAGGGATCTCGGAATGTGGGTGTCATCCTCTTCCTTTACCAAGTTTGTGGATGATTTTTTCAATACAAACTTTAAAAAATCAAGAAAACTTTTCCCTGCAGCCAGGAAAATCGGCAAAGATGAATGAGATATTCTGGATCGGCATCTATCAGCAATAAACACAGTTTTCCTTACCTAAGAGAAGGGAATATAATATTTCAGTCTCAAAACATCAAAAAAAGATATATGCAAATCTATTCTTTTTATTTTTATGGCCACTAAAAATATCCTCAATTCGTTGTCTGACCTGGGATTGAGCAAATACGAATCAAGGATATACCTTACATTGATAGGGGAAGGTATTACCACAGCGAAAACTATCTCTGACATAACAGGGATACCCTATGGAAAAGTATATGAGATAATAAACACGCTTTCACACAAAGGATTTGTAATGACTCTGCCTTCAAAGCCGATGAAATATAAAGCAGTATCTCCCCAGCAGGCCATACATTCAGCAAAAAAAGAGGCATCTGAAAAGCTCAAAAAGATTGAAAAACATGTTCTGGAATATCTCGAGCCATTATTCACTAAAAGTAAAAGCTTCACAGGGCCAAAAAGCGATTTTAGGGTTATAAATGGCAGAGCTAATATAGTAAAAAAGACAGATGAGATGATCAAAAAAGCAGAGAAAAATATAAACATCCATTGTTCTGCAAATTCATTGTCAAGATTAGTCCTGCATAAAGAAGCGCTAAAGGAAGCAGCAGATAGAGGGATATGCATCTCAATAGCAGGCAGCCTAGTCAATTCAAACAGTCAGGATATCAGGCCGTTGAGTTTTTGCGATCTAAGATGCATAAAGTCCTCTGAAAACAATCTAATATCCATAGATGGGAATGAATGTATGGTCATAAATCCAAAACCAGATGATGATAATATAATATACGGCAGAGATATTGGGATATCTGCGGTCAGTAAATCATTTACAAGATTTATGGACATTTTCTTTGAAACAAGCTTTAGAAAAGCAAGAGAAATAAGGTTTTGATCAGTTCTTTTATCATACCATCTCTATATTTTGCTGTATGTTCCTGCTTTTTCTCCACTGTAAAAAGATAATGTGTTTCTTACACTTTTTTGAATAAAAAAACAATATAATCATATTATGTATCTTTATGCTCATGGCTTTAAAAACAGGAATTCCAAAACTAGACGAAGCTTTGAACGGAGGTATTGCAAAAAATAAGAGCATACTTTTTTATTCATCACCTGGGGTAGAGAGCCTGCCTTTTGCATATCAGCTATTGTACAGCAGGCTGGAGGAAGGCGACCATGTCATATATCTTGTAAACAATAAGAGGCCTGAATCAGTAAGATATATGATAAAGAACATAGGCTGGGATATCTCTGAATTTGAAAAAAACAATAAGTTTGCTTTCCTTGACGCATATTCAGGGCTGTTAGGTGCAGAAAGCAAAGAGAAATATTCTGTACAGGATGTTACTGATATTGACGAGATAAAGAAAACGCTCAATAAAGCTCTGAAGGAATTCAAGAACAACAACACCCTAGTTATATTTGATTCGCTTTCTTATATGATAGATACTTGCGGCACTCCGGAAGAGATGATATCGTGCCTTCACAAGTGTATGCCTGACATTAAAGGGTTCAACGCTACCCCTGTATTCGTTTTTACAGCATGGGCTTATGATAAAAAAACACTGGGTAGAATAAGGGGTTTATTTGACTGCATAGTTGACCTTAAAGCTGTTGAAAAGAAAGTTATCCTGCGCAATTATTTCAATGTCTCTAAAGCAAGCTGGCTAAAAGAGCTTAAAAAGCAGGATATCCCTTTTAAGATATCAAGGCCGGGAGGAGTGAGGATATACATACCAAAACTTCTTGTAACAGGGCCTTTTAACGCAGGAAAGACAAGCTTAATACATTCAGCCTCAACAGCTGCTGTTTCTGTGGACAGGCTCGGGACAACAGTTGCGTTGGATCACGGCCATGTGAATTTTAAGGGATTTGCAGTTGATCTGTGGGGTACGCCAGGCCAGGAAAGATTTGACCCAATACTCAAACAGCTTGGCGGCGAATCGCTTGGAGTCATTATAATGGTTGACAGTACATCTCCTGAAGGATTTGCAAGAGCAAGAGATATGCTTGAACTTACAAAGACAGAAGGCCTTCCAGCAGTTATAGCTGCGAACAAATCAGATATGGAAGGCGCGCTAAAGCCTGCAGATATCAGCAAGAAGATGAAGCTTTCTGAAAACATCCCTGTGATACCTGTTGCAGCTGAGGACATAAGTAAGGTCAAGAAAAATACGCCCTGCAAACTCAAACAGGGAGATATAGATAAGGTGCTTTCAAAATTATTTGATAGGGTGGTATAATATGGATAAAGATAAGACTCAACAATGCTGCTTTAAAAATGGAGGAGATACAGATGGCACACATATACATTAATCTCTCATTGGTATCTGCAGGAATACTGATCATGGCAGTCTCTTTATATATGTCTATAGAAGTCTGCAGGATATTTTCTTCCGGAAAAAGCTGGTTCTCTTTTGGAAAAAAGCTAAAGAATCTCTGGAAAATAATACCTGTCTTTGTGATGATATTCCTTGCAGGATATATTGCATATCTCTCAGCTTATCTGAAGGCATCTAAAATAGATTACACCCTATTAACATCTTTGATCCTGTTCATAGGCTCTTTATTTGTCTTTATTATTGGATATGCTAATCTCATGACATTCAGGAAGTTTAATGATGAGGGGGCAAAATGACAGACACAAAAAAAGAAAAGCTGGAGAGTATACTGCAGAAGCTTACTTCAACAGGAGATATTGAAGGAGCAGCAGTCATAACAAGAGACGGCTTATTGATAGCCTCTGAATTGACAGAAAGCATTGACGCAGATACACTGGCTGCAATGGCAGCTACGATGACCGGAGCAGCAGAGACAGCAGTCCAGGAGCTGAAGAAGTCATCTCCTAAAAGAGTCATTGTCGAGTCAAGGAATACCAAGCTGATAACAGTAGGTTCAGGAGAGAATTCCATTCTTGTATGCATCATCAAGTCGTCTGCAAAGCTGGGAATCGTGCTTCTGGACATGAAAAAGGCTGCAGCTGCTGTTGAAAAAGAGGTAACCTGATGCGAGTGAAAGGCATATCAACAATGAAACATAATAAAAGATCTAAAAAGAGATGCCTGGCCGGCAACCGGAAAAGCATCTCAGGGAGGCAAGGATGAAGATAACAATAAAACTGATGGCGTTATTTGCATTGACATTTATCATATCAATCTCTATAATAGGTGCATTTTTCTATTCTTTTTCTGAAAAGCACATAACAGAACATATAAGTGCTCACCTGCAGACTACTGCGCAATCACGAGCAGAACACGCCATATATTTTTTGGAGGAACAGGAAGATAAGCTTGAGCTTTTGGCGACTGAACCAACTTTCCTTAATTTTATCAAAGCTGATAAAGGCGATCCTGATTATGAGATGCTGCTGGAAGATGTAAACAGGAGGATCAGAGACATCGACAAGGGCATCGGGATATTCAGCCCCGAAGGCATAGTTCTTGCAGCAGAGAATAATCCCCCTGGAACTGATTATTCTGACACTCCCTTTTTCCATACTGCAATGAACAGGACAGAATATCTGATGTATTATGATATAGCCAGGAAAAATTACAATATCGGAGTGATCAAGCCGGTAATCGACAAGAGTTCTGGAGAGCTGATAGGCGTAATCGGATTTGATGTGCATGCTGGGGGCTTGTTTGAGATAACTACTGATACAACCGGCCTGGGTAAGACAGGAAAAGCTTATATCATAAACAAGGATAATCTGATGATCACACCCTCAAGATTTCAGGAAGCAGCAGTCTTTAGCCAGAAAGTCAATACAGAAAAGGCAGAACAATGCTATAATAAAAGCATGCACCTGAATCAGGAAAATGCGGGCCCTCCAAGCACATATTATGACTACATGGGCAAGAAAGTGCTCGGCACTTATTATTACATCCCTCACACAAGATGGTGCCTGCTTGCAGAGATCAATTTATCAGAAGCATTTGATTCGCTTGATATTCTACGAAGAAACATCTTAGTCTTGTCCCTGGTAGTATTGGCTGTCGGATTGATAATATTCTTCTTAGCAGCAGGAACAATAACAAACCCCATAACAAGGCTTACCGAGCATACAAGGAGAATAAGAAAAGGCAATCTTAACAAAAAATGTGAAATCAATTCCCATGACGAGATAGGGGAGCTTGCACAAACTTTTGACAAGATGCGCCTCGGCATAAAAGACAGGAACGATCTCCTGGAATCACTGCTTAGCTCATTCAAAGGCAAGTTCGGAAATCTTGCTACGATAATAGCAAGAAAGAACATAGAAAAGTTAGTGAAGAAAAATCCAAGAACAGAAAAAATACTTCCAAAATCCTTAAAAAAAACCATAAAGAAATCAAAAAGGATTAAGAAATCAAAAAGCAAAGATAAGGATATCAAAGGAACATTGTCTTTTTTTAAAGAAGGAGATAATAAAAATGAATAAATGGTATTTAATATTGATTTTGTCAATCTGTTTTATCACAGCTTCATTGATTTCAATATCTATCTTTGTTCCACTGGAAGAAGCAAAGTGGTCTGATGATGGAGTAGACATGGTTTTCGGTTTGGTCCTGATATTCTTAATAGGTTTTTTGTATAAG
Organism: uncultured Methanosarcinales archaeon; assembly: GCA_964464955.1. Lineage (GTDB taxonomy): Archaea > Nanobdellota > Nanobdellia > Woesearchaeales > WJKL01 > WJJM01. Next base: position 4,534 of record CAYXHN010000039.1, on the reverse strand, counting down.
GCTTTCTTGATCAGCAAAAATAAAAATATTCTCCTGCTTATTGCTGGATTTTCAGTCAAAACAATAACCCTGATCTTTGAGATATTTCTTCAAGAGTATCAGATATCTATAAATTATACTCCTGCGCCGTATGGATTATGGGCTTTAAATTATCTTTTTGTTTTTATTGGAATCGTCTTTATTGTTGCCGGGTTAAAAAAGGTGATTAAAAAATGAATGTTCTAACAGTTTCTTTAATTCAAATATTGACAACAGCCGTCCTGGTCTATGCGGTTTATTTTATGTCAAAACAATCCAATGAAAAATATAAAATAACATCTATAGGTTTGGGAATCATGGCCCTTGCTTTTCTGTTTAAATCTATTTTCAATTTTTATGAACTATATTCTTTAAGCATATGGGGATTGTTAGAATTTATGGATCTGATAGGCATATCAATTATGGTTTGGAGCATAATTAAAAAATAATTAGCTTTTATTAAATGACAAAAAACAAAAGAATAAAAAATGACTAAAGCCACAAAACAATCAAAACTAGATGTTATACTTGAGGATATTGATAAGATAGGAGATATCAAAGGAAGCGCTGTCATATCTACAGACGGCCTGACTATAGCATCAAACATGAAAGAAGGGATAGATACAGATACCTTTGCAGCAATGTCTGCAGCGATGCAGGGAGCAGCAGAGACAGCTGTTTCTGAGCTCAAGCAGGGCAGTCTAAGCCAGATAATCATCGAATCAGAGAAAGGAAAACTTATCTCGATAGCTGCAGGAGAAAATGGAATCCTGATAATCCTTGCCAATAAGCCCATAAAGCTTGGGCTTGTTTTATTGGAGCTAAACAGGGCAGGAAAAAAGATAGAAAAGGTGCTTAGGGGATAGAATGCCAAAGAAAAACTATGCAGGACTGAACACTACTCTGATCCATAACCTGAGGAGAAAAGTCGATGAGCTGAAAGAAACAAATAAGAAAATATCCTTAAGACTGGAATTTGAGAGGACATTATCAGATATATCTTCAAGGTTCATATCATTAAAAGATATAGATAAGTCTATCAATAATGCACTGGAGGACATGGGCGGGCTGAGCAGAGCAGGAAGGGCATATATATTTATCTTTGACAAAGGTGAAAGAACAATGAGCAATGTCCATGAATGGCATTCAAAAGGCGTTTCCCCGCAGATAAGAAATCTTCAGAATCTTCCTATCAGCTTATTCCCATGGTGGATAAAAAAGCTAAGAAAAGGCGAAATAATCAATATACAGTCTGTTTCAGAGCTTCCTAAAGAAGCTGATGCAGAAAAAAAGATCCTGCAGGATCAGGATATAAAATCCGTGCTGGTGCTGCCTCTTTATATAAAAGACAGCCTTATAGGATTCCTGGGGCTGGATAATGTTAAGAATACAAAAAAGTGGAAAGATGAGGATGTTTCACTGTTAAGCCTGGTTTCAGATATATTCAGCAATGCTCTTGAGAGGAAACAAAATGAACAGGACATAAAGGAAAGTGAGCAAAGGCTGCAGGCGATATTTGACAGTGCAAAGGATGCAATTGCTGTATTGGACAGAAAAGGAAGGATATTGAAACTGAATAAATCTACAGAAGATATCTGCGGCTATACTGAAAAAGAGCTTTTAGGCAAATCCCTTCCTGAGCTTAAGATGTTTCCCCGAGAAAGCAGAGATAAGATAATCAGGGGATTCAGAAGAAGAACCAGAGGGTATAAATGGGACTATGTTGTTGAGATGATAACTAAAAATAATAAGAAGCGGCTGATCGAGATTAGTGCTGCTCCCTACAAGACAGGCAATAAGATAATCGGTACAGTTGCCATCTTAAAAGATATAACTGAAAAGCAGGAAGCAGAGAGAAGAATAAGGGAATCAGAGGAAAAGTACAGGAATCTTTTTGAGAACGCGAATGACGCTATATTTATCGCAGATCTCAGGACAGGAAAGATAATCGATGCAAACAAGCAGGCATCAAAGCTTCTGAAAAGGCCGCTGAAAGAGATAATAGGGATGCATCAGACCAAGCTGCACCCTTCTGGAAAGGCAAGGCTTTATGCTGAAAAGTTCAGGAAACATATCAGGAAGAGGCATGCAGCTGATTTTGAAGCAGAGATTGTCACAAAAACAGGAAAGAAAGTTCCTGTCTACATTAGTGCAAATGTCATGAATATCAAAGGCAAAGAGGTTATACAAGGAGTATTCAAGGACATATCAGGGTTGAAGAAATGATAAATATCCCAAAGAATTCAGCTTCAATAGTGATAAGCCTGCCGTTAGGAGGAAAAAAAAAGTTCATCTATCAGCAGATAAAAGAAAAGCTTGAAAATAAAGAGCCAGTCATACTGCTGCTGACAGATTCATCCCCCGAAGATATAAAAAAAGATCTTATGAAGAACAGGATTTTTTATGGAGCAAACAAAGGCCTGTTAAAGTTTGTTGACTGCTATTCACAGCAGGCAGGAAACAATGTACAGGACAGCGAAGAGATAAGAAGAATCTCAGGGCCGCTGGCATTGAACGAGATCAGCATAGCACTGGCGCAGATGGAGGCGGAAATATATAAGGCCAGTAAGAATCATATGATAATCTTTGATTCCCTTTCAACTCTGCTGATGTACTCTAATCCCCAGATGGTAGGGAGGTTTCTGCAGATCCTTATAGCAAAGATAAAGAATGCAGGCGGCTCTGTCCTGTTCACGCTTGAAGAAGGCATGCACGACAAAAAAGACATGATAACAATAGAACATCTGATGCAGGCAATAATTCATCTCAGAAAAAAAGACAGCAAACTCAAGATAAAAGCAGAAGGCATAGCGGGGCTTGAGAACTGGCAGAAATTCAGCAATGATTAGGCATTTCCGATCCTATTGTCAAATCATAGAAATCAGCCGAAATTGCATCATTCCACACTGAAATGTGGAGTATGAAAATGCAATTTCTGTCAATAACTCGTGACCATTATCAGTCAAAGGACGATAGCATGCTCGCCTTCTGTCACTATGTTCCGAAATTTTAGCAGGCCAAAACCTTCGGACTCGGGTCACTCGCTCTGAACATGCACAAAAAAGCAGAGCATCCATCCCACAATCAAAGTTGTGGGTATTCTGCTTTTTTCAGTATAATCCAATTTATTCTGAGATTTATCCTTGCACAAGCTTTATAAACCCATTTTCTCTACAAAAAGAGAAAAAACAAACTAAAAAATATAGATGCAATTATAGGTTAAAATGGAAAATAAAGAAAAGAAAAAGATACTTATCGCAGACGATGAAAAAGCAGTTTTGGATATTTTAGTCAGTTTTATGAGCGAGGATTATCATGTAGAATCTGCAAAAGATGGCAGGGAAGCTCTGGATAAATATAGTGATCATATATATGGTGTACTGACAGACAAAGATATGCCTCCCAGGACAGGAGAATACAAAGGAGGATTTTATCTTGTATCTGGAATCAGGGAGCAGAATCCTGAAGTGCCGATCATAATGCTAAGCGGAAGTATGTATCCCGAGGAGGAGCAAAGAGCATACGATACCGGAGTTAACAAAGTACTTCCTAAGCCGGTAAATTTTAAGGAACTGTATAATACTCTGGAAAGGGAGATCGAAAGATATGACGCCAAAAGAAGAAGCACTGTTGGATACGATAAGCAACTATAAGACCCTTCCTAAGAAAGAGCAGAAAAGATTAAGGCCTCTGTTGGATGAGACTATCCAAAGGCACAAAGAACTTGATAGAAGCTCAAAGATAATCAGCGAATTTCTTAAAGAATACAATATACTAAGATCTGATTACCGTCTAAAAGATTAAAATTAACTGGCTAATATCTATCATATACAGATCAATCATGATGAGATAAAAATCCATAGTTGCGCTCTAAGAATCTGTTATGTTTGGGGCAGGCGACAGCATTTTGAGGCATTATTGGGAAATCATATCTCCCTGCTGAAATTTTCAATAATTAAATCTGTTAATCTTTGATTATTCCGTATCCGATCAGCCTAAATCTGTTTCCTATCTGTCTGGAAATAGTTACTTTGCTGCCTTCTTTTGCACAGACAGGCCTTTTCAAGGTACATTTTACTTTTCCTTTTTTTGAGCCTGTGACTACTCCGACAGTAGCAGAAGCATTAACATTGAGCATAAGGGGCTCATTTATTATTATCGGCTTTACATCAACATCCCCCTCAACACCGACAACCCTTTTCAGAAGATGTATTTTCAGCCCAAGCTCATCTCTTACAGGAGGCATCTTACCTTCAAGCCCTACAACATTCCCTGCCAGGCTGTCAGCTTTTACCACTGCAGGATCTAATGATGTCATGATCCCTGCTGTTCCGCCTGGAGATGCTTCCTTAACTTCAGCTCCCCCTGCTTTCAATCCTGTGATGATCGTCTTTATAGGCTTGTATGTTTTCTGGTTTCTTTCTTCTGTGCCTATTCCTGGTTTTATCTCTATCTCCTGATCAAGCCTGAAGACCCCTTGTTTTATAGCGCCCCCCAGAACACCGCCTTTCAGATC
>CAYXHN010000038.1:0-10694 GCA_964464955.1 uncultured Methanosarcinales archaeon | reverse complement strand
ATCACAGGAGAAGACGGGTTTGGAATCTATACAGCAAGAGAGGTTATCCAGGCGATAGGCAGAGGCTTTAATCCGGAATATGGTTTTTTGCTTCTTAAAGGAGATTATATGTTTGAAATGCTGAACATAGAAGAGCATGCTCCTGTAAAAAGCAAGAATGACTTTAAAAGGCTTAAAGGAAGAGTGATAGGCAAGGAAGGCAGGAGCAGAAGGCTGATCGAGGAATATACTAATTGTTATCTGAGTGTATATGGAAAAACCATAGGGCTTATAGGAAAGCCAGAGGATATAGATGATGCAAGGAAAGCTGTTCTTGACCTGTTAAGGGGTGCTCCGCATGGAAATGTTTATAAATGGTTGGAGAAAAACAAAAAAGAAAAAACAAAAAAGAATCATTTATAAGTGAGTGAAGATGGCAAAAAAGAAACAGAAAAAGAGGTCAAGGGTGGATGCTAAGACCCTTGCTAAAAAACAGAGAGAAATAAGTGTCGCAGAATTCTTCCAGAAGAACAGGCACCTTCTTGGATTTGACAATAAGAAAAAAGCACTCCTTACGACCATAAAAGAAGCTGTAGACAATTCATTAGATGCATGCGAAGAAGCAGGTATCCTTCCTGAGATAAATGTTGAGATAATTGACATGAGCAAAAGGCAGGAGATGAAGAAAGAGGTAGCAGAGCAACAGACGACTCTTGTCACAGAAGAAGTCCAGGAAGAGAGTCCAGGCAGCAAGGATAGGTTTAGAGTAATAATAGAAGACAACGGGCCGGGGATAGTCCGGAAACAGATCCCTAAGATATTTGCAAAACTTCTTTACGGAAGCAAGTTTCACACATTGAAGATGTCAAGAGGGCAGCAGGGAATAGGCATCTCTGCAGCAGTATTATACGGGCAGCTGACAACAGGAAAGCCTACCAGAATAATCAGTAAGATAGGTCCTAAAAGCAAGGCACAATACTATGAGCTAAAAGTCGATGCAAGGACAAATGAGCCGAATATCATGGCTGAAAAGACCTTGGAATGGAACAAAGAACATGGTACAAGGATAGAACTGGATCTTGAGGCAACATACCAAAAAGCAGGACAGAGTGTTGATAATTATCTAAAGCAGACTGCTGTTGTCAATCCTCACGTAACTTTGATATATACTTCTCCTGATGCTGAACAAAAAGTATTCCCTAGAGTCATAGAAGAGGTGCCTGAAGAGACAAGAGAGATAAGGCCGCATCCTTATGGTGTAGAGGTGGGTATGCTGATGGAGATGCTTAATTCTACTGAGGCAAGAACACTGCAGAGTTTTTTGATGAAGGATTTTAGCAGGGTAGGGGCAGGCACAGCCAAGAAAATATGCGAGAATGCAGGATTGCTTCCAAAGGTAAAGCCAAAGAAAGTCACGAGAGATATGGCTGAAAAGATCAATAAGGGCATACAGAAGACAAGGATATCTGCTCCCCCTACTGATTGCATAACGCCTATCGGAGCTGAAGAACTGGAAAAAGGCCTAAAAAAAGAGATAAAAGCAGAGTTTTATACATCAATAACAAGACCCCCTGCAGTTTACAGAGGAAATCCTTTTATCGTAGAGGCAGGTATAGCATTTGGAGGGGAACAGGACGCTGAAAGTTCAGTCAGGCTGCTAAGGTTTGCAAACAGGGTCCCTTTATTATATCAGCAGAATTCATGTGCTACTGCCCAGTCTGTAGTGAAGACAAACTGGAGATCATACGGGCTTAGCCAGAGCAGAAATGCGCTGCCAGTAGGCCCAGCGACTATAGTGATACATATAGCTTCAGTATGGGTACCTTTTACCTCTGAATCAAAGGAAGCTATAGCGCATTACCCTGAGATAATAAAAGAGATAAAATTAGCACTGCAGGAATGCGGAAGAAAATTATCTTCATATGTTAAAAAGAAAAAAAGAATCGTTGCAGAAGGAAAGAAAAGAGACTACATAGAAACATATATACCTCATGTTGCAGAAGCTTTGAAAGAGCTTTTGGAGCTGAAAGAAGAAGATGAAAATAAAATCGAGAAGATGCTGAAGGATATATTGGAGAAACAGAGAGGGAAATTAGAGCAGATAAAAGTTGAGGCCTCTGAATTTGACGAGTCATATGCTCTTGGAGAAAGTGAGGAGGAATAAAGATGTCAAATGACAAAAAAACCGGAACCAGAAAAGATATACTGCCTTTGATAAAAGGCATTGCCGAAGATATATATAACAGGGTGCTGAAGAAGAAAAGTCCTGACCTTGTATTCCCTCTAAGAAGCCTAAGCAATGTAAAATACGACTCTAAAGACGGATTTTTTGAGTTAAGAGGAAAGAAAAAAAGAAGAAATCTTACTGCTGCTACTGTCAAAACATTTGCGCAGACCCTGAGGATGATGGGACTTAGCAAGCAGCTTGTAGAAAGCGACGATATAGCTTCAAAAAGAGAAGCTTACTATATAAGCAAGAACTGGGGAGAATCAAAATTCAAGGAGCAGCCTGAATCAGACTCTGCTATGGATGATATAGAATCTATGCTTATGGTCAATAGAGAGCAGCTGGGCTTCATACCTGAAGAAAAAGGCGGAGAAATAGCAGGTAAGTTGGTTGTTGTAGATAAAGATCAAGATACAGGGAAGCAGCTCAAGATAGACTGTACAAAATTTGGATCAGGGGCTTATTCTATCCCTATCTCTGTAGAGCACCTTAAGTTTGAGACAGATGCAAAATTCATACTTGCTATAGAAACAGCAGGTATGTTTCAGAGGCTTGTAAAACACAAGTACTGGAAAAAATCAAACTGCATATTGATAAGCATGGGAGGGGTACCTACAAGAGCATGCAGGAGGTTCATAAGAAGGTTATCTGATGAGAAAAAGCTTCCTGTCTATGTTTTTACTGATGGAGACCCCTATGGATTCGGATCCATATACAGGACATTAAAGGTTGGGTCTGGCAATTCTGCACACATAAACGAGTTTTTCTGTGTGCCCAAAGCAAAGTTTATAGGGATAACCCCAAAAGACATAGTTGATTATAAGCTTCCCACCCATCCTCTTAAAGATATAGACGTCAAGAAGATAAAGGACCTTATCAAAAATGATCCTTTTGTGCAGCACCACAAGGAATGGCAGAAAGCCCTGAAACAGATGAACAAGATGAAAGTAAGGGCAGAGCAGCAGAGCCTTGCAAAATGGGGGTTGAATTTCGTAATATCAGATTATCTTCCAAAGAAATTAAAGGACAAGAAAAACTGGCTGCCTTAGAAATTTTTAATAAAGTTTATAAATAGCTAATTTTAATCTTTTTCTATGGCCTTGTAGCCTAGTCTGGAGAGCTTATCCAGCTTGGACAAATAAGGCGACAGCCTTCTAAGCTGTAGACCAGGGGTTCGAATCCCCTCAAGGCCGTTTTTTCTTTTTATCAGTAAATTTTATAAAGAGAGCTGAATCTTTTTAAGCTAATGCGGGCGTGGCCAAGCGGCTAAGGCAAGAGGCTGCAACCCTCTGATCATGGGTTCGAGTGGATGCGAATAACTTTGCATTGCGAAATTCCCATCGCCCGCTTTTAATCTTTTTAATGCAAATATTTTTATACTAACCTGCATACGATATTATTATGGCAAATATATCTGATAAGGCATACGAAAAAATAATGGGCGTTGCTTTTATAATATCTGCTATAGGGATATTTCTTTCACAGAGAAGGATAGGTATAACAGGGATGGCCATAGATAGCAGGGAAAAAAGCATAAACATCTTAGTGTCCTTCCTGCTGATAGCATCAGCCCTGATCGTGTTATTGGCGTATATCTCAAAGAAAAGAAATCAAAAATGAACAAGAATCATAAGATAATCACCTGGTCTGTAGTCATCATATTGTTATTGTCTGGACTGGCAGCTGTCTTTTATTTTTCTTATATCATATATTCTGTAGAAGAGGCAGGAATAACGCTTAAGGTAGGGGAGTCTGTTAAAAAAGGTCCAGAAAACAGATTAGACCTTGGAACAATGCCTCCAGGCAGCAGAGCCGAAAGGATCCTCAGCTTATCACATAAGCACAGCAAACCCCTGACTGTGCATATCTCTGTGTATGGCGAATTATCTGACTGGACAGAAATCGAGAAAAATGATATCCTTGTTGAGCCAGGCGAATCTGCAGAATCAAGGATGGTCTTTGAGATGCCTGCAGATGCAGAAGAAGGGACCTATGATGGAAAGATAAAGATGTATTTCAAAAGGACATAAGATGAGACTTCTCGTATTAAAGCCAAAAAAAGAGTTTGTAAAGGAGCTGGACAGAGAGATAATCCTTGCAAAACTGAAAAAGCTATATGTTGATGATACTTCTAAAGATTTTTCTACAAAATATGGGATCATCTCAAAGAAAGACCTGAAGAAAAAGTCAGGAAGCACAGTAAAGAGCAGCATAGGGAAGGAGTTTGTTATCCTTGATCCTGATTTTATAGACAGATACAAGAGGATAAAGAGAACATCTCAGATAATGACACTGAAGGATATAGGCTACATTGCAGCAGCTGCCGGAATAAACAAAAAAAGCAGAGTAGTGGATGCAGGAACCGGTCCCGGAGGAAATGCCATCTATCTTGCGCACATATGCAAAGAGGTGTATAGTTATGACATCAATGAGAAAAATGTAAATGTTGCTAAGGAGAATGCAGAATCATTGGGAATGAAGAACATAAAGATAAAGAACCAGAGCATATTTTCAGGAATAGATGAAAAGGATGTGGACCTGGTTATCCTGGACCTGCCCACCCCATGGAATGCTGTGAAAGCAGTTGAGAAAAGTTTGAAGACAGGAGGTTATCTTGTTGTCTACAATCCTCAGATAACACAGACAGCTGATCTTGTGAATGCTGTTTCCGGGAATAAGAAGTTTGTACATGAAAAGACTGTTGAACTTATAGAAAGAAACTGGAAGATAGACGGCAAAGTTGTCAGGCCCAGAAGCGGAGGCATAGGACATACAGGCTTTCTTACTTTTATGAGAAAGATTCAATAATTTTCTTTTATGAAAGATTCTACTTTAGGAATATCTTCTTTGCAGCCTAAGTCAAGCCAGTGATCTTTCAATGTCAGCGCCCTTACCTTGTTTTTCTCTGCAAGGATATTTACTGCATCAGTCAGTTCATATTCTCCTCTTTCAGAGACCTTTATATTGTCCAGAGCATCCCATATATCAGAGGTGAACTTATACAATCCGATGTTTATTATATCGCTCGGAGGAACTTCCGGCTTCTCTTCTATCTTATCAAGCATGCCATCTTTCAGCTTGAAGACTCCGTATCTGCTTATATCTCCAGGCATCTTTTTCCCTATAACATAGCAAAATCCATCGTCTTTATTTATGGACTGAAGGTCATCTACTGAGAATAGATTGTCTCCTCCAAGCACTATGAAAGGCTCCTCTCCTGCAAATTCTTTTGCCTGCATAACTGCATGACCAGTTCCCAGCTGTTCTTTCTGTTCTATGATGGTTGCATTGATGCTGTTCTGTTTTACAAAATCTTCAACTTTTTCCCCGAGATATCCGGTGATTATACCAAATTCTTCAAATCCTGCTTTTTTCAGATTGTCTATGACATATTCCAAAAACGGTTTTCCACCGATAGTTATCAAAACCTTAGGAGTGGTCTTTGTAAGAGGGAGCATCCTTGTGCCCTTTCCTGCTGCCATGATAACTGCTTTTTTTACCATCTTATTCATCTCTTATTTCTGTATCTCCAGACTCAAGCTCTATCTCTGTTATACAGTCATTGAAAGCTTTTTCTCCCATGCCCAAAAGCTTGTCTGCGTATTCCCTTTGTTTTGCATCTGAGATTATCCTGAATTTTCCTTTTTCTGTCTTTGATGCCCTATACCATATCCATCCAGGGCCCTCTTTAGTCGGTTTTCTTATGATCTTCAACCCGCCAGTCTTGTCTCCGGTAGTTTTTATCTCTTTTATGTGCTCTTGATTTTCCCAATATTCTTTCAGTTTTTCTTTTATCCTCACTGTAATATCTGGATTGCATTCAAGTGCAGCCCTTTCATTGTAATATTCAGGAAATTCCTCTAGGATCTTGGTTATACTTTGTTTTCTTTTTGCCATAAGATGAAGGATCTGTACAAGTGAAAGTATACCGTCTCTGCATCTGGAAGGAGGGACAATACCTCCTGATGAAGAGCCTTCTCCTCCTACAGGAGCCTTAAGCTCTTCCATCTTTTCAACAACATTTATCTCTCCTACCTCTACCTCTACTGTCTCTGCATCATGTTTTTGTGCTATATCCTTTATAAGATCAGAAGTTGCATCATTAACTACAACATGCCTGTTTTTTCCATCGTATCCGGAAAGTACTGCTTCCACTACCAGCCCAAGAATGTAATGTCCTGAGAGCATCCTGCCTCTTTTTTTAGAGAATTCCGAACTGTTAGGGATTACAAGCTCAACCCTGTCTCCATCGCAGTCCCATCCAGCGCCTATATCTGCATCAAGGTCTTCTACATAATAAGCAAGATATGCCAATGATCTTTCATTAGGTTCTATAAGCCTGTTGAAAACTCCGAGCTCCATATTTTTCTCTACTATAGTCACTTTAAGTTTTTCAAGTATGTCTTTTATTACAGTTGCAGCTGCTCCTCCGTTAGGATCTACGACAACCTTAAGTTTGGCATCCTGGATAGCTATTATGCCTTTCTCCCCGACCATATCCATTATGAAATCAATATAAGCCTGCCTTAATTCAGAACCTCTGTCTTCAGATCTGCCTCTTGTATCTGAATCATGATCGTCAGGAGATTCTCTTTTTTCTATGACCTCTTTGATCTCTTCAGGCTTAAGTACAGAGCCTGTTTTCCTTAAGAATTTCCAGCCGTTCCACATAGGTTCGTTATGAGAAGCAGAGATTATAACCCCTCCATCTGCACCATAGTGCCTCACTCCGTGCTGTATAGCAGGGGTAGTGTTGAAACCAACATCATAGACATCTATACCCTGCTTTAGAAATATCTTTTTCATGTCTTCTTTTATTATAGGAGAAGAAGGCCTTGTGTCCATGCCCAGGACAATCAACGGTGATGGATTTTCTTTTTTGATAAAGCCGGCAAAACTAAGAGCATATCTTTCAATAACTTCTTTAGTCAGGTCTTTATTAAAAATTCCGCGTATCCCGGAGAATGATTCTGTCAGCATAATGTATCATTTTTTAACTTTATTTATAAATCTTTATGATTTTTACAGGGAATATCTATGTACAGTTCAAAGGCATAGATGTTAAAGAAGTAAAAGAGATCTTAGGATTTGTTTGCTCAAAAGTTATTGACATAATAAAACATCGAGATCTAAACATAATAATATTTTTCTTCTGCTTTTTGTTCTCGGTCTTTTACTGAACTCTCTTTGTTCGCTCTCGGTCTTCTTGATTCAGGATCCCTTCTAAATGTCATGTTTAGATCTTCCAAAAAGATGTTCATGCCTTCTTCCATACTGAAAGGCCCTTTTGCCTCTCCTTTTACAGCAGGCTTTCCGTCAAATACAAGAAGATTCTGAGAAAGGTAATCTATAAACAATAAGTCATGGTCTACGATCAAAGCAGTCTTTCCTTTGTCTTCCATAAGATCTTTTATTATCTTGGATATTATCAATCTTTGCTCTACATCCAGGTATGCAGAAGGCTCGTCAAGAAGATACAGGTCAGCTTCTTTTGAAAGACATAGGGCTATGGATACTCTTTGGAGTTCTCCCCCTGACAACTGATCCAATTGTTTTGTTATCAACGGCTTGATGTTAAGCGGATTTATTATTGTCTTTGAGTACTTGTCTATAGCTTCCTTGAGAACTGTTGCGACAAGCTCATCCGATTCTGACTTTAGATACTGGGGCTTATAGCTTACCTTTATGCCTTCTGAGATATCGCCCTTATCAGGCTCTATCTCTCCTGCAAGCATCTTTATGAATGAAGTCTTACCTATTCCATTTTCTCCCAATATCCCTATGACATCTTTCCTGCAGATGTTTCCTTCAGGGGCTTTCAGTTCAAAATTTCCAAGATTTTTCTTTATATCTTTCCATCCGGTTATAGGGTTTTGAGATGTTGATCTTACAGGCGGTCCTGATCCGAATTTTATGCTGTGGTCACGGAAGCGGATGTTCTCTTCTTTCAAAAAGCCCTCAAGATATGAGTTTATTGCAGTTCTTGTTGCTTTTACAGTAGATACAATACCATATGCATCTTCTTTTCCGTACATTATGTGTATAAGATCTGTAAGATAGTCAAGAACTATAAGATCGTGCTCAACAAGAAGTATCGCAGTATCCTTGTCTGCTAAGGATCTTATGAACTTAGATATCTTTATCCTCTGTTTTATATCAAGATAAGATGATGGTTCATCAAATACATAGAGGTTTGCTTTTTTTAGGACAGTTGCTGCAATCGCAACCCTTTGCAATTCCCCGCCGGATATCTTTTTTATGTCATTTTCAAGTATGTTTTCAATATCCAGCTTCTTTGCAATTTCTTCAATCTGGGATTTTTCATCAACTTTTTCCAGAAGTCGTCTTACTGTTCCTTTTTCTGCTTTAGGGATAAGGTCAACCTGCTGCGGCTTATAAGCTATATTTATCTTTCCCTGCTTAAGTTTTTCAAAGAATAATTGTGCTTCTGTGCCTTTGAAATATTCTATGAGATCATCATAAGAAGCCTTTTTGTTCTCTTTCCAATCTCCGAGATTGGGCTTAAGAAGACCTGACAACACTTTTAGAGCAGTGGACTTTCCTATACCGTTCCTTCCCAGGATGCCCACCACCTTCCCAAATATGGGTGTAGGAAGATTATAGAGGTGGAATCCGTTTCTTCCATACTGGTGTATAGGGTTTTCAAGCTCTTCAGGAAGGTTGATTATATCTATGGCTTCGAAAGGGCATTTATTTACACAGATTCCGCAGCCGATGCACAGGCTTTCATCTATTCCTGCCTTGCCTTCGTTTTTATATATGCAGTCTTCTCCTTTTCTGTTGACAGGGCAGACTCTCATGCAGAGGTAATTTCCACAGCTCATCGGAGAGCATTTTTCCCTGTCCACTATCGCTATCCTTGGCATAGCTTATCGGATTGATCAGAGGTTTTTAAATGTAATGTTTTAGATTAGTCATCTGTTGCCTTTGTATCAAAATTTACACCTTGGGTTTTTTAATCAAATAAAAAATCAAAATAGCCGGCAGCCAATGCTTTTTTTTGACAATCAAAAAATATTCAAACTAATGTATAGTCCAATCAATAGATTTTTAAATAATTGCCTGTTATAGCAATGCATGGCATTTATAACCCTGAGCGAGATCATCGCGATAATAGCTATGACTTTTGGGATAGGGTATATTTTTTCAGATTATTTCAGGAGGAGACCTGACAATGCAGATGAGATGCTGGAATACTATTCCAGAAAAAACAGAATATGGGAAGATACTAAATTTGCAGCGATGATAACTGCACCCCCTTTAGTCTTGCATGAATTTGCCCATAAGATCGCAGCGATGTCTTTTGGAGCTACTGCTGTACTTAAGGCACCTTATCTGATGTATCTTGCAGTTATTCTTCTAAAAATGATGCATTTTCCATTGCTGTTTTTTGTAGGTGGATATGTGAGCCACAGCCCTCTAGCTGCAGGGCCTTCTGCTATTGTTGCAGTTGCAGGGCCCCTGACAAATTTTGTAATATGGGTGGTTTGCGTATTGATAGTAAAATATGAGTGGCTTGACAGCAAATATAATAAGTTGATCATACCGATGGGAAAGATAAGCTTGTTTCTGGGAATATTTAACATGCTTCCGATCCCTGGATTTGACGGACACCATTTCCTCACTTCTTTGATAAGCATTTTCTGAAACAATTGCGGTAAAGTGGATAGGTTATAAACTATATTTTAATTAATAACAATCATTAATAAGTGGAGCATATTCTTTGCAGTTATGGGGAATGAAGAAGTATTAAAGAAGATAGCAGGAAGTTCAGGTGATGAATTTTTTTCTCCTATTCCAGAAGGTTATGAAAAAGGAAAGACAAAGTTCATCATAATAGCAGGAAGCGTGATGTCTGGAGTCGGCAAAGGAATATTTGCTTCTTCTCTGGCAAAATTGCTGAAATATTACGGGCTTAATGTAGCCCCGATAAAAATAGACGGTTATCTTAATCAGGATGCAGGGACATTAAACCCTTTCAGGCATGGAGAGGTATTTGTGCTTGATGACGGGCTGGAATGTGATATGGACCTTGGAAGCTATGAGAGATTTCTTGAACAGCCCCTGAGCAGGGCAAATTATCTTACAGCAGGGATGATATTTGATAAGATACTAAAAAGAGAAAGAAAAGGAGAATACCTTGGAAGAGATGTCCAGTTCATCCCTCATGTTACAGGAGAAGTAAAGCAGGCACTAAGAAATCTTGCAGTCAAGTCCAAAGCAGATATTGTTCTTGTAGAGATCGGGGGGACAGTGGGAGATTTTGAGAACGCTTATGTGATAGAGGCTATGAGAGAGATGATATATGAAGAAGGCAGGAACAATGCATGCTTTATAAATATCAGCTATATACTTGAACCTCCAAATCTCGGGGAGCAGAAAAGCAAGCCTGCACAGCTGGGGATAGAAAGGTTAAGGGGGCTGGGAATACAGCCAAATATAATGGTGTGCAGGTCTGCAAACCCTG
>CAYXHN010000037.1:0-10828 GCA_964464955.1 uncultured Methanosarcinales archaeon | reverse complement strand
GTTTTTCCTATAAAAAACAAAAGTATACTCACTCTGTTCGTGACTTTCGTTTTTCCTATAAAAAACAAAAGTTTTATAAACTATCTGTGTCTACCTTAGGTATAACCTTAATTCTTAAGGATGATTCTGAATGGGTGATCGATAAAAAAATGGAAGAAGAAAAACAAATCAAGACAGGTACAACAACATTGGGGTTAGTTTGCAAAGACGGCATTGTTTTGGCTGCAGACAAGAGAGCAACAGCAGGATATCTTATAGCAGCAAAGAAAGTAGATAAGGTGCTAAAGATAACAGAGGATATAGCTGTGACAATAGCTGGAACAGTTTCTGATATACAGCTTCTTACAAAACTGATAAAAGCAGAACTTAAGCTGAAAGAACTTAAGACAGGAAAAGTTAATACAGTAAAAGAAGCTACCAATCTTTTGGCAGGGATAGTATACAATAATATAAGAAAATTCAGCGTAATCCCAGGGATCAGCCATTTTATAGTAGGCGGAAAAGATTCAAAAGGGTTTCATATATACGACCTCAGCCCTGACGGAGCAATAACAGAGATAGATGATTATGTAAGTTCTGGTTCAGGCAGCGTGATTGTTTATGGATTGTTGGAAACATCATATAAAACAGACATGAGCGTAAAGGATGGTATAAGGCTTGCTACAAAAGGGGTAAATGCAGCTATGCAAAGAGATATCGCTTCCGGAAACGGGATTAATGTATTTACAATTACTGACAAAGGGGTAAAGGAAGTTATGAAACAGGAAGTTGAGATGAAGCTTGACATACCAAAATAAAAACATTATCTTGACTATAAGTTCTGTATAAAAAATGGCAGATATAATTAAAGAGATTTTGAAGGAGATGCCTGCTGGCAAGATTTCTGATGCCAGCTTTGAAGGCGCTAATATAGTACTGTATACAAAAGATACAGAGTTTTTTCTAGACAACAGAGGGATAATAAAAGAATCTGTTGACAAGTTTAAGAAAAGGATAGAGCTAAGGCCTGATCCTGACATAACAATGGAGCCTGAAAAGGCTGAAAAAGAGATAAAGAAGATAGTTGGAAAAGATGCAGGGATAGGGAATGTTAATTTTGATCCTCAGAGAAGCATGGTAATAATAGAAGCTGAGAAGCCAGGTCTTACTATAGGAAAACAGGGAGACCTGCTCAGAGAAATAAGGTCAAAGACCCATTGGGTGCCTTTGGTAAAGAGGACTCCTGCGATAAAAAGCAAGATAATAGATGAGATAAGAGCAGTATTATACAACGAGTCAGATTACAGGAGAAAATTTCTTGACAAGACAGGACATAGGGTTTATGACGGCTGGCTCAGAGAGAAAAAAGAAGAATGGATAAGGATGAGTTTTATCGGGGGAGCAAGAGAAGTAGGAAGATCATGCTTGTTCCTGCAGACACCCGAATCAAGAGTGCTTCTTGACTGTGGAGTCAATGTAGCTTCATGGGACAATGCATATCCATCTCTAGAAGTTCCTGAATTTAATATAAATCAGCTGGATGCTGTAATAATTACACACTCCCATCTTGACCACATAGGGTTTGTCCCGTATCTTTTCAAGTTTGGGTATAAAGGGCCTGTATACATGACCGCTCCTACAAGAGATGTCGGTTCTTTGCTTCTTCTTGACTATATCAAGATAATGAGAACAGAAGGAAAAGAACCCATATTTGAGACAGAAGATGTAAAAGAGATGGTAAAGCATACGATCACTCTTGATTATGAAGAAGTGACAGACATAACACCAGATATAAGGATAACGCTTTACAACTCAGGACATATCCTTGGATCCTCTGAAATCCATATGCATGTAGGAAACGGGCTTCATAATATAGTATATACAGGAGATATGAAATATGGAAGGACTGCATTGCTTGAAGCTGCAAACACAAGGTTTCCGAGAGTTGAAACATTGATCATGGAGAGCACATACGGTGGAAAAGCTAATGTGCTTCCTCCTCAGAAAGAAGCTGATGACAAGCTCAAAGGCATAATAAAAGATACTGTAGGGAGAGGCGGGAAGATACTGATGCCAACTCTTGGATCCGGAAGGGCTCAGGAGGTAATGGTGATGCTGGAATCTATGGTCAGAAACAAGGAGCTCAAGGAGATCCCTGTTTATATAGACGGGATGGTCTGGGACATAACAGCGATACACACTGCTTATCCTGAATTCCTTAACTCTACTGTAAGAAAGCAGATATTCCATAAGGATGCAAATCCTTTCTTAAGTAAGATATTCAAGAAAGTCGGAAGCAAGAAAGAGAGAAAGCAGCTCATAGAGGAGAAAGGGCCTTGTGTTATACTGGCGACTTCTGGTATGCTTGTAGGCGGGCCATCTGTAGAGTATCTTAAGAATCTTGCTGACAATCCGAAGCATACACTGATATTCACATGCTACCAGGGTGAGGGTTCATTGGGTCAGAGGATACAGAGAGGCCAGAGGGAGCTGATATTCCAGGAAGGCGGAAAACAGGAGATGACTGAGCTTAAGATGGAAGTTCACAAGCTTGAGATAACTGCGCATTCAGACAGGAGGCAGCTGACTAACTTTGTCTACAGGTGCAGCCCCAAGCCAAAAAAGGTCATAGTAAACCACGGAGAGAACTCAAGATGTTTGGATCTTGCAAGCTCTTTGCATAAGATGAACAGGATAGAGACCAATGCTCCAAGGAATCTGGATAGTATAAGGTTGAAGTGATCTGAAAGTTAAGTTAAATCTTTACCACTAAAACATCAACTTATTTCTCAGAAGATTATTCAATCCTGATCTCCAGGCCAATAATTTTGCCATGCAATCAGAATTCCGATCATAACCCCTATTTTTTGCTATGTCCTCTGTTCCTACTATCTGTGTACTTGGAATTATAGATATATCTTAACAAACTTAGCACCCTGCTTAAACTGCACTAAATCTCTGCATGAACAGGCGAAGCCTGTGAGTGCTATGGATATGATTGAAAATATCTTTATGAATTCTCAATAAATCATCGATAAAAAATCTCTACTCTTAAGTTTATTCAATGATAACATTTTCAGGAAAGATTTATATAGTGGATGTGGGTATATAATCAAAAAAGAGTTCTAAAAAACAGGTGCTGGTAGGGGGTAGTTTTTAATGCAGCTAAAGCACGGTTCAATATTCAGGATAATTGTATTTGTTTTGTTATTTGCAGCTGGATTTTTTGCAAGCGATGTGATCAGTTATGCAGCTAGTTTTGATAAGGTGAAGCCTTTTTCTTTGTCTTCAAATGAAGTCGAGTCTCCTTTTGATCATATAAAGGAAGAGGATATAGATGTGCTTATGGACAAGGTCATAATCAATGTTGAAAAGCCGACATGGGCAAGGTTTGCTGATACCAATTCTATGGATCCGATAATAGATAAAGGAGCAAATTCTATAGAAATTAAGCCTTTAGACAAAGAAGATGTGCATATAGGAGATATTGTCTCTTACAGAGCAACCTTCACAGAAGGGGTTGTCATACACAGGGTTGTTGATATCAAAGAAGACGAGAAAGGGCTTTATTATATAATGAAAGGGGACAATAATGAGAATGAAGATCCTGAGAAAGTAAGATTTGAACAGATCAAGGGCGTAGTTGTAGCTGTGGTCTATTAAATGCTTTGTATACTTCGCTGATATATCGGTTTATCTTTCTTTTTTACTATTCCTAAGTAATTAAAAACAAAAGCTTTATAAATGATTAATACTATCCTCTATCATGAAAAAGGCTGAATTTTTTTTGAAAAACAGCGTACTTTTGCTTGTTTTGGCAGGCCTGAGCGTTTTTCTGCTTGGCTGGATGTCAAACTCATTTACAGCTAATTATGACAACCTTGAGAAGCCTTTTTACCAGAATATCTTAAGGCCAGGAATGCCTTTTGAGCAGAGATCTCCTGCAGATCATATAAAGAAAGAGCAGATACATGTATATGAGGATAAGATAGTTATAGATCTTGAAGGAGCTTCATGGGGGGAATTTACAGATACCAATTCAATGGATCCTTTTATAGATAAAGGAGCCAACTCATTTGAGATAAAACCTAAAAGCGCTGATGATATACATGTTGGAGATATCATAGCTTACACCCCTAAAGGTAAAAAAGATATCATAATCCACAGGGTTATAGAGACAGGAGAAGATGAACAGGGATGGTATGCAATAGTGAAGGGAGATAACATATCAAGGCCTGATCCCGGGAAGGTAAGATTCAGCCAGATAAATGGGTTACTGGTCGGAGTGGTGTATTGAGATGGCATTCAGCAGGAAAGAAGAAGAAAAAGAAAGAAATGAAGGGATGTATACCAGTTACATAGGCAAGCCTGTCAGAATAATATCTGCGAATCCAAGTTATGGGCCTGATTATGGGGTTGTTGAACATACTAATTATGAAAAAACAGTCTTAAGGCCGTGCATAATAGACGAGCCCATGGATGGGAAGCATAATATGAGATTGGAAGATAAGGTGGGAGCAACCATAGATACTAAGATGATAACAAAGATGGAGCCTTTAAGTGAGGGATACATTGAAAAGTATATGAAATACATCAATTCCCTTCCATCAAAAGATAAAGAAGAGGAAAAAGAATAATATGGAACCGCAGAGACCTTTTGAATTTTTTGAAAGAGCAAAAAAAGCAACATCTCAGGAAAGGATGGATGAGATAATCGAACAAGGGCTTAAAGAGCTTGAGAATAATGAAAGATTTATATTTCTTCAAAGAGTAAATGGGCTTAAGAAAGATGAACAGTTCTTTAAAAATAAACTTGACAATATTGACCGGGAGGGGCTTGAAGCGTATACAAGATATGATTCTTTTGGCAGAAAATTTCCATTGCTTGACCCTAAAAACAGGAAAGCAGCGCATGATTATATAGAATTTGCATATAGTCTTGCAGGGGTGTATAAACAGCTTGCCGAAGAGGTGCTTAACTTTGAAGGGGACGAAAAAAGCTCAGACATGCATCTTATCTCTGCAGAAAAGGCTGTGAAAAGAGCATCAAATGCAAACTATCTGTTAAGGATCACAAACAGTGTATCTGGATTCACTTACAGGGAGACGAAAGAAGCTATAGAAAATATGAAGGACTACTTTTTTCTTAGAAGGCAGAGCCCAATAACATGGAGATATGAGATGAATATAAGGGAATGCACAAAAGGGATGAAATCTGCAGCAAAGAATGAAAACTATAAGACTGCTGCGCTTCTTAAGGAGAGGATAGATTTTCTGAAAAAAAAGAAAGATGAACTTTATGAAAAAAATAAAGACATAATGGGAAAACCGATAAGCATACCAGATGTAGCCGGAAGGCTAAGGACAGTATATCATGTTTTAAAGGAAAAAAGAGATGCAGAAAAGTTTAAACATGAGCATATGATGGAAGTTATAGGATACGAAGAGCTGTGGAAAAAACATGATGCTGCAAAACAGGATCTTGAGAAGAATCTTGCAGCTGTTGAGAAAACTATAGAAGAGTATGATAAAGGCAAGTTTTAATTTTTTGATGATCTTTTAAATTGTTTTCTGGGATAATAAATTAAAGATATGTATCTTATAACACTCGCTTACGTTCTCTGCACCTACTTCCAAAAAAACACTTTGTTCTGATCTAAAAAACAAAAATTTAAATAATCTTGTCCTAAGCTTAATCTATGGATGAAGAAGAGCTTGAAAAATTAAGAAAAGCAGGGAAGATCTCTGCTGAAGCTTTGAAATATGCAGAGTCTTTGATAAGGCCAGGAGCTTCTTTATTGGAAGTTACTAAGAAGGTAGAGGATTTCATAAAAGAAAAAGGAGGAAGTTTTGCTTTTCCTGTCCAGTTCAGCTGCGATGATATCGCTGCCCATTACTGTGCTGAAGCTGACGATGAGATAATATTTGATAAGCAGGTTGTTTCTGTTGATATGGGTGTAGAGGTTGAGGGATTTATAGGAGATAATGCTCTGACTGTTGATCTAAGCGGAAAGAATAAAGAACTCGTTGAAGCTTCAAGAGAGGCTCTTGCAGATGCATTGAAGATGATAAAGCCGGGAGCAAGGCTTGGAGAGATAGGAAAAGCGATACAGGATGCTATAGTCTCAAGAGGATTTGCTCCTGTAAGAAACTTATCAGGCCATGGTCTGGGAGAGTATAAGATCCATACTACACCTACAATCCCTAACTATGATAATGGAGATACAACTGAACTGAAAGAGGGGGATGTTATAGCCATAGAGCCTTTTGCTTCTGCAGGAGCTGGAGTGGTCTATGAATCAAGCCCTGCTTCTGTTTTTGAACTTATAGGAAAAAAGCCAGTTAGAAATATGTTTACTCGCCTAGTTCTTAAGGAGATTGAAAAATATAAAGGCCTGCCTTTCTGTAGAAGATGGCTTGTCGAGAAGTTTGGAGCAGCTAAAGCAGGATTTGCATTAAGGGATCTTAAAAATACAGGGATGATAAGGGAATATCCTCCATTAGTTGACCAGAGCCATGGGATAGTTTCACAGGCTGAGAAAAGTTTGATAGTGACTGAAGATGGCTGTGAAGTTCTGACTGATTATAAATAATGTCTTAATATCTGGAGTATCTCTGCGCAGTCTTCTCTTCCAAAATCAGAATTCATGGTTACTTTGCCTTTCTTTGCATAATCATTGTAATGCTTAGTGATATACTTTTTGAAAGCAGATGAATATGAATCCAATGGTTTATGGTTCATGTTGTATCTTGTTATGTATTTTCCAACAGCGCTGTTTAGGCTCTCTTTGTTTTTTCCTGCAAAACTTCTGAAACTATTGATATCTTTTGCAGTTAATGGTGTAGTGTCTTCAAGCTTTTGCTGTAGAGTAGCTAATTTTGCTTTCATATTCTTCCTCCTGCTTTTTTAGAAGTTTGCTGAAGTTTTTTAGGAATCTGTTTGTGCATACAGAATCCTGATAGTTTGCAATATGATTTATGATAACTTCATCTATCAGTTCTTTTGCCTCTTCATCAGGCATATTTTTTGCAATCTTGTATGCTCCTGAAAGGGTTTTGTCATTTCTTGCAGAATCATACATCAAAGCGCTTACTGTTTTTCTTAATACATCCCTTGAATCAGGGCTATCTTCAATCGATTTAACTAATGCATCTGTTTCAGTAGGTTCCAGCGTAGCTCCATGGAGCTTTTTGTCTATTGTTTGATATAATCTATTGTACATTTTTATCCCCTCAAATGTATATAAAACATATAGTATATATAAATTTTACTGAATTTTGAGCAAAGTTTATAAATGGATTGTTATTGAAAATTTCAGCAGAGAATTTTCAATTCCAAAAATTTGCTAACTATAGTGCAGAGATAGGACGAGCAATAATCATCAGCAAATTTTTGTTATTGCAACTATCGTTGGTACTTGTTGGAATAGTAAAAAAACTGGAAAATGACAGTGTTGAACTGATAATAAGAACTACGAAGAAGAAGATTACCATAAAAAAGCCTGACAGGCAAAGAGATCCTATATATGACCGGCTTGAAGAAAACGAATCTGTATTTGTAGATGAAAAAGAACAATTGGTCACTTCTTTCAATTCAGGGCATCAGGATTACTATCTTAGGAATGCCTTTAATAAAGAAAAACCCTCATAGCTAACTTACTACAGGAGAAGGATATATTCTGACTGCGTAAGAAAACATTATTTTTAGAAATATTTATAAACGTCTTATCTTATTTAGTTTTAATAATAAAAATTTGAGGTGTATAATAGATGAAAAAAATAATATTGATATTAAGTTTGATAATAGTTATGAGTTCTTTTGCTTTTGCAGCAGGAAATGATGCAGATACAAAGTTATTGCTGCATATGGATGGAGATGAAAGTTCATCTGAACATGTAGCAACTGTGAGTGGAGATCCTGTGCTTGATGCTGGAGAGTATAAGTTTGATGGCAGTATGTATTTTGATGGGAGTGGTGATTACCTGACTATTCCTGATTCAACTGACTTTCAGTTTGGTACAGGAGATTTTACTGTTGATATGTGGGTAAAGGGTACTGATAAATCTCTTGATACTTATAACAGAAGATTATTTATGATTGATGGGCCTACAGGAAACGCTAATAATAATTTTCAGCTTATAATAGATGACAGTTCAGGATCAGCTTATGCATATAGTAATGCTGGTAGTCTTGAGATAATTGGTACAACTGATATAAATGATGGAGATTGGCATCATGTTGCAGCTGTAAGGTCTTCAGGAGTGGTAAGCCTTTATGTTGATGGTTCTCTTCAAGGAACTGATAATTGGAATGAGAATATAAACTTTGCAAGTCCTCAGCCAAGGATAGGTACATACACTTCTGCTTATGGAAACTTTAAAGGGTACATAGATGATTTAAGAGTTTCAAATACAGCACGCTGGACTTCAGACTTTTCAAGCAGCTTGCCAAGCTCTCCTTATTCAGCAGACGCTGATACAAAATTGTTATTAAGTTTTGATGGAGATGATGCAGCAGGCGCTACAGCAGACCATGATGTGACTTTCCATGGCGATATTCAGTTTGATGCTAGTGAAGCTAAGTTTGAAGGGAGCTATGCTTTTGATGGCAGTGGTGATTATCTTAGTATTCCTGATTCAGCAGACTGGGATTTTGGAAGCGATGATTTTACTGTTGATTTTTGGATAAATCCTGACGGCACTCAAGATAGTGGTGACGGCATCATAAGAAGATGGGATTATGCGACTTCAGACAGGGCCTGGCAGATTCTTTTTGATTCAAACAATAAGGTTACATTTTGGTATTCTACTACAGGAGTAGATGGTGGTGGAGGTCCAAGATTAATATCAGACACAAGCGTCCCATCAAACCAGTGGACCCATGTAGCTTTTGTAAGAGACGGGGCTGACCTGGAACTTTACATTGATGGAGTATTTGATAAAAGCTATAGTATGGGATCTGATTCGATACAGCCAGATTCTGTCATGTATATAGGGAGAGCCAGTTCTAATTACTTTGACGGAAATCTTGACGAAATGAGGATATCCAAAGGAACAGCAAGATGGACTTCTGATTTCTCAGACGATATACCATCAGAGCCTTACAGTGCAGAGGAGACAAACTGCAATGATGGTATCGATAATGATAATGACGGTCTGACAGACTGCGAGGACCCTGACTGCAGTAATGATCCTATATGTGGCTCAGGAGAAGGAGATGCTATACCTGAGTTCTCTACAGTCGGTATGATCTTGGCTGTATTGATCGCTATTGTAGGGATTGCTCTGATCATAAAGAGAAGAAATTAATCTTTTTCTTTTTTTATTGAAATTTTCAATTCCAAAAATCTGCTAACTATGGTGCAGAGATAGTATGAGCAATAATCATCAGCAAATTTTTATTATTTTATCTTATAACAATCTTTTTCTGTTATTATCATATCCAATCTTATATCGTGCTTTTCAGAAGGAACTTTATCTATGATCTGTTTTTCAAAGGCGAGAGCTATCTTTAATGCTCTGTTGGAGCTTGAGAAAAGCCTGTCATAATAGCCTCCACCATAACCTAATCGGTTTCCTCTGAGATCAAAAGCTATTCCAGGAGTTATGATAATATCATGCTCTTTTACATCTAATCTTTTCGTATTGCCTAAAGGTTCATAGATGCCCCATCTGTTCTGCTCTAACTTCCTGATATCGCTATAAGATACATCATACAGCTCAAGATGCTTTTCTTTTTTCTTTGGAACTGTCAGGGTTTTTCCAAGCTTAAGAATTTCAGGTAGTATGTCAAAAGTATAGACTTCAGACTGAAAAGAGGCATAGCAGTTTATTACTGAAGTTTCAACCACCTCTTTAAGAGAAAAAAGATTGTTTTTTATCCTGCTGCTTAATCTTAAAAGTTCATCCTCTTCAAGGCTGCTTCTTGTTTCTCTTGCTTTTTTCCTTAACTCTTCTTTTAGGTTCATATGAGATCCAGGCTTAGCTTTTCTTCTTTTCCTGTTTTCATGTCTTTTACTGAGAAAAGCCCTGACTCTAGTTCGTCTTCTCCTATAAAGATGGATTTTTTTGCACCTATATTGTTTGCAAATTTCATCTGGTTGCCCACATTTCTTTCATTGAGGTCATATTCAACCTTGTATTTTTTTCTTAGCTGTTTGATAACTTCCAATGCTTTCTGCTTCACATCCCCTATCATGACGACAAAAAAATCCGGAGATACCATTGGTTCAGGAATAAGGTCTTTTTCTTTCAGCAAAAGAAACAATGTAGAGTATCCCATCCCAAATCCAGTTGCTGGTGTAGGAGTCCCTCCATACAATTCAACCAGTTTATCATATCTTCCTCCGCCTGCCAATGCTCTGAATTTCTCTTCTTTGTCAAATATCTCAAATACTGTCCCTGTATAATAAGCCAGGCCTCTTGCTGTTGATATATCAAACTTGATGAACCTGCTGTCCAATAATTGCATGACTGATCTCAATTCTTCTAATCCTTCTTTAGCAAGTTTGTTCAGTTTTAGCTTTTCTATATCTTCTAATGTTCTGCATTTCAGTATATTTTTTAGATTCTTTACATCTATCTTCAATGGCTTTAGCTCTTTTTCAAACTCTTCATCTGTTATCTTTGAAGATTTGTCGATTATCCTTATCAGATCTTCCAGCTGCTCCTCTTTTGCTATCGATAACAGCAATCCCTGGAGAAGCTTTCTGTTGTTGAGCTTAACGAAAAAATCATTCTCAGTCAGTCCGAGATCTGTCAGGCAGTTCACAGCCAGATTTATTATCTCTGCATCTGAGTTTGCATTTTCAGAGCCGAACAGTTCAACAGATAATTGATAAAACTCTCT
>CAYXHN010000036.1:0-10897 GCA_964464955.1 uncultured Methanosarcinales archaeon | reverse complement strand
GCAAGGAGCAATTCATTTACACACTAAAGTGTGTAGTATCCTTGCTCACTAGAATGAAGATGGTCCCCATCGCTGCCGATTGCATCAAAATTAAGGTAATAACGTTTTTTAATGCCTTCACAGATAGTTTTGATGAAATCAAATATTTCATCTGAAATTAAATACTTTCTATATTTCATAATAAAAACCATATGATATCGAATACGGTATGTGCAGTGGCATGCGTGTTTAACTTCCATAATCTATAAGAAATAAAATCAATGCCTCATTATATATCTTTTTAAAAATTAGTTTCATATCTTTCCCTTTATATGCTCATATATCCTATCAACACACTCAGCAACACTTAATTTAGAAGAATCGACAACAACTTCAGGATTCAAGGGCTCTTCATAAGGCGCGCTGATTCCAGTAAAGTCAGATATCTCCCCATTCCTTGCTTTCTTATATAATCCTTTTGGATCCCTTTTTTCACATTCATCTAAAGGGCACTTGACAAACACTTCAACAAACTTGCCATCAATCTTACTCCTCACAGCATCCCTGTCTTTCCTATAAGGGGATATAAAAGAAGTTATAGCGATAACTCCTGCATCAACAAACAGTTTCCCGACCTCGCCTATCCTTCGAATATTTTCAACACGATCAGCTGCAGAAAAGCCAAGATCAGAATTCAGACCATGCCTTATATTATCTCCATCCAGAACATAACAATGCTTTCCTTCAGATATCAATTTCTCCTGAAACGCAGCAGCTATCGTTGATTTCCCACACCCTGAAAGCCCTGTAAACCAGACTAAAAAAGCCTTATGGCCCATAAGCTCTTCTCTTTTATCTGAATTCACATCATGCCAGACTATATTTTTATCCATTTTTTAATACCAAAAATCCTCTTAGGATTTAGTGATTGAAAACATTTTAAATCTTTATTCAATAATCAAACATCACATTCTTGAACTTAAGCATGTCCATAATCTTCATCACATTTGTCTCTATGGTATCACTGCCTGAAATTGAAAGGTCGACGATGCCGTCATTAAGTTTCCCGCCGACATCAACAACAAACAGGTCTCTCCTGTCAACAATTGTCTGCAAGGATTTAAGCTCTTCTGCACTTAAGCCGCTTGCAGTCTGCACCACAATCAGTCCGGCTTCCATAAGTATATGGGCAACCTCTCCCATCCTTCTTATATGCTCTTCTCTGTTCTCCTTTCCTATATCTGCATCCAGCCCTCTAAGCAGATTCCCGATAACAAAATAATACACTTTTCTTCCTCTTTCAAAAAGCAGCCTTTCCAGACTTCTTGCTATCTTTTTCTTGTCAACACCAGAAGGCCCTGTTATAAGTATTGTCTTTGGTCTTTGCCCGTATCTTAATGCCCTTTCTCTGAAATCAACCCCTGATTCATACCACTTCTCATCCCTTAAAAAAACCTGTTCCCTGACTTTCGCCTGCTTATCCTCTATCTGCTCAGAGATTATGCCTCCTCCAGAGATATTATAATCATCTACAATAACAAATCTTCCTGTGCTCTTTATATCCTTTGAAATATCATAAGCTACATCATTCTGGCATTCTAAGATACATTCAGCAACCTCATGCCTTTCTATAGTCTCCCTTTTTGAGGTTTCAAGATTAGATGCATCCAATATACTGATGATCTCTTTTAGTTTAACAGGAATATCCTTTGTCCCTAATTTCAGCTTATACTTCTTATCCATAGACATCGAATTTTTTCCCATCCAGAATATGTTAGCTTTCAACAAAGTACTCACAAAAGGCAGCTTCTCATCTTCGATACACATTATATCTCCCCTATTCACATATATCTGCTCTTTCAGAGTAAAACCTACGCACTCTCCGACAGAAGCTTTTGTCTTTTCTCCAGTATTAAAAGATTCTATAGAGCTTATCTCGCTTTTCTTGTGAGAAGGCAAAAACACGACCTTATCTCCTGCTGAAATCTTTCCAGATTCAACCCTTCCTGCTATGATCCTTCTTGAGTCCCCTTTTGAAGTAAATTTGTAAACTCCCTGCACAGGCATCCTGAAGGGCTTTTCCTCATCATCTTTTTCAGAAGAAAAAGAATCAAGAACCTCAAGAACATTCCCTCCTTCAAACCAGCCTAAACTTCCTTTTTCAGAGACTATATTATCTCCTTTCAGTGCTGAAACAGGAATAAAAGTTCTTGCCTCTATCCCTATATCTTTCAAAAAATTCGTATAATCATTCTTTATCTTTTCAAACACATCTTTAGAATAATCAACAAGATCCATCTTATTGACAACAACAGCAACCTGGTCTATTCCCAGCATAGAGAGCATATAAGCATGCCTTTTTGAATTCTCCTGTATCCCTTCTTTTGCATCTATGACAAGCAGAGCAGCTTCAGCCCTTGCAGCCCCGGATATCATATTCTTCAAAAACTCTATATGTCCTGGAGCATCTATTATGATATAATCTCTTTTATCAGACTTAAAAAAACATCTTGCAGAATCTATAGTTATCCCCTGGTCCTGCTCATCATGAAGAGCGTCCAAAAGAAAAGCATATTCAAACTCCTTGCTTTCCCTCTTGCATCTTTCTTTTACAGACTCTAATTTTCCTTCAGGCAATGCTCCTGTATCAGCCAATAATCTCCCTATAACAGTTGACTTTCCATGATCAACATGCCCTACAATAACAATGTTCATCTGTTCTTTATTCATTTTAGATCATTATTTCTTTTATTTTATTGATAAATTCTTCAGCTGTTTCTAATGCATGATTAGCATGAAATTCTTCTACAGAAGAACTAACATTATATGTAAAGATTTCTCTATTGCTTCTAACCTTATCATATTTTTGCGCGTATGAATAGGCTTTTTTCTGAAAATCTTCCAATCTTTGAACTTGTGCTGTAGTTTGAAATGTATTTAAATATTCTTCATAGAGATTCTTTGCCAGCATATTAGTTTTAATAAGATAATATAAGATTATATATTCTGTTATAATATGAACTCCTCTCACTTCTTGTTTTAATTTAGTTTTATATTTTAATGCCAAAAATGCATGGACAATATAGTACATAGAATAGTAAGCTGCAGCTACAACTTCTGCATAATCATTATAACTATCAGAATTATTGGATTCTTTATAGATTATCTTGGCACTTTTAAGCCTATTTTCACTTTTATCTGTATAGAATTTGCTGATTAGGTATTTTTCTTTTTCAGATATCTTTTTGATATCACCTATATCCGTAAGTTCTTTGATTCTCTTTTCTGCAATTTTAATCTTTTTTTTTATTTTGTCTTCCATTTTTTCAATAATTGATGATATTGTTCAGCGCCATAAAGAATGATATGATATTTTCTTGCTTCATTTCCAATATTGAGTTTATTTGGATCTTTGATCATTTCATTAAAATCATCGATATCCACAAAATTCAATCCTTTTTTCACCCTTGTATAAACATCTGCCTCAATATCCTTCATATCATTTTTATCCTTCAAAATAAATAACATATCAAGATCAGATTTAGCAGTTTGATTATCTCTAGCATAGCTTCCAAAAATAAGCAGTATAAAAAAAATATTTTTAGAAGAATCTAAAATATCATCAAGCATAACTTTAATCCATTTATGATTATCAAGAAATTCTTTTTTTCTTTCTAATTCGATATCTACAAGTATTTCTGTAGGGGCAAATTCATTTAATGAAACAATCTTTGAAGGTGGAACATTTTGTTTAGTCAATATTTCCTGCTTCTCTAATTTGGCAATATTATTATAGACCAAGGTGTAAGATTTTTTCAGTTTCTTAGCAATACCCCTGATTGTAAGATACTCTTCTGGATTTGCTAATAAAAATTTCAATATTTTTTTTTGTGTTTCAGTCAGCATTTTCATATTATACTAATGGTAGTAACAATTGATACTAATAGTAGGTTAATATATAAATTTTTTGATTTCACATATACCCCCCTTTTCTCAATATCTCCAATCCTCCTCCATCTTCTTTATCCTGTTCCCTGCCTGATCTCTCAGCAATATTCTTGAATTTTCCAGACTCCAGCTCCTCAATAACCTCTCTGACATTCTTTGCAGTTGATTCTACTGGCAAAGTGCAGGGATAACACCCTAACGACCTATACCTCTTTCCTTCTCCATTATCATAATACAATGAAACAGTGGGGATATTCTCTCTTTCTATATATCTCCATATATCCACCTCAGTCCAGTCCAGCAGAGGATGTATCCTTATGTGTGTACCAGGCTTAAAATCAGTATTAAACTGGTTCCATAATTCAGGTGGCTGGCCAGCTATATCCCATTCATTCTCCTTATCCCTGGGTGAAAAATATCTTTCCTTGCTTCTGGAACCTTCTTCATCACTTCTAACTCCTACAATAACAATGTTCATCTGTTCTTTTTCTGTCATTTTTATGATTAATTACCCATCCATTTTTAATATTGCATTTTCTTTGATACCTGATCTTAATATCTGCTTTTCTTTAGGAATCCCAACAAAAGATAATAGATCGCTTAGTCCTTCTTTTGAGTTTAATGTACACTCTAAAGAGTATTTTTTAATATTGGCTGGATATTTTTCTAAAAGTTGTCCTATTAAAGAATAATATGTATCCCAATACATAGAGATTGCTTGTTCTTTAGAATCAGTCTCATATTTAGGAAAACATGGATCCCATAATTCATCTTTTTTCCATTTAGTTCCATCGTGGTCCATCCAATGGTTTTTTCTTTCTGTCTTTTTCATGTAACTTTTTACAGTTTCTTCTTTACTTCTTTGTAAACAAATAAATTTTGTGTCTGGATATTTCTTAAGAATAAATTCAACATAAGGCAGATAGTAAAAAGCAATATCTCCGACCAAATGATTGTCGTAAGACATTACCTGTTCTAATTTTTTTAATATATCTTTTTTTGAAAAGATCCATGGCAAAAGCGGCTTGGATTCATGTGTAAACCTGCTGTCCTTCTGTAATGCTAAAGTTTTAGATAAAGAAACTGTCCCACATCTGCCTGTACCCAGTCCAACAACTAACTGCTTTTCCATATTCACATATACCCCCCTTTTCTCAATATCTCCAATCCTCCTCCATCTTCTTTATCCTGTTCCCTGCCTGATCTCTCAGCAATATTCTTGAATTTTCCAGACTCCAGCTCCTCAATAACCTCTCTGACATTCTTTGCAGTTGATTCTACTGGCAAAGTGCAGGGATAACACCCTAACGACCTATACCTCTTTCCTTCTCCATTATCATAATACAATGAAACAGTGGGGATATTCTCTCTTTCTATATATCTCCATATATCCACCTCAGTCCAGTCCAGCAGAGGATGTATCCTTATGTGTGTACCAGGCTTAAAATCAGTATTAAACTGGTTCCATAATTCAGGTGGCTGGCCAGCTATATCCCATTCATTCTCCTTATCCCTGGGTGAAAAATATCTTTCCTTGCTTCTGGAACCTTCTTCATCACTCCTAACCCCTACAATAACTCCAGTATAAGGCTCTTTGTTTGAATCTTCAACATATTTTCTCTTGTTATGGTCCATCCTGTATCTTGTCCATTCTCCAGACAATGTATTCCTTAAAGCTTTTGTCTTAAGCAATTTACAGCATTCTATCCTGCTTACTTTTCCATCTGGAAAAGTATTTTTTTCTCCAAGCGCATCTTTATTCTGTCCGACCACCATGTTCAGGCCCCACTTCAGTGCCATCTCATCTCTATACCTTATCATCTCAGGTATCTTAAATCCGGTGTCAACATGCACTAAAGGAAAAGGAACATGCCCTAAAAAAGCCTTTCTTGCCAGCCAAAGAAGCACAGTGGAATCTTTTCCGATGCTCCACAGCATAGCAAGATTCTTAAAATTAGCAAAAGCTTCCCTGAATATATATACTGACTGCGCTTCTAATGCATCTAACCTATCCATCTTAAAGAAAAACACACGCTCCATTTATAAACTTTATTTTTATTTCCACACATCGATCAATACTTGCCCAGATTAGAACCAGACGCCTCTGCTTCAGCGCTATATTGCAAACCAGATATCCAATTTGGTTCGCTTATGGATAATTATTTTTAAATTGTCAAAAAATCTGATTAAAAAAAGACAGGTAAATGATAATCTAAATAAACAATATCAATATTTCAATAAAATTTATAAACAAACATCCAATTCCAAGGATATGCCTAAAAAAATACTAGTCACAGGAGGAGCAGGATTTATAGGCTCTCACCTATGCAGATATCTATTAGATAAAGGAGAAGAGGTCATCTGCATGGATAACTTCTTTACAGGAAACAAGAAAAACATACAGCCATTGCTCCAGAACCCAAATTTTGATCTTTTAAGGCACGACATAATCCAACCGATCTACTTAGAGGTTGACCAGATATACAATTTGGCATGCCCTGCCTCACCACCACACTATCAATGGGATCCAATCAAAACAACACTGACCTCAACAGTTGGGATCTACAACATGCTTGGCATAGCAAAAAGATGCAAAGCAAGAATATTACAGGCATCAACTTCAGAAGTCTATGGAGATCCTAAAGAGCATCCTCAAAAAGAAACATACAGAGGCAATGTAAACTGCTTAGGGCCCAGAAGCTGCTATGACGAAGGCAAGAGATGCGCAGAAACATTCATGATGGATTATAAGAGAGAAAATAATGTAGACATAAGGATAGCAAGAATTTTCAATACGTACGGCCCAAAAATGGCAAGAGATGACGGCAGAGTAGTCTCAAACTTCATAATACAGGCACTGAACAACTATCCGATAACTGTCTATGGAGACGGCTCCCAGACAAGATCATTCCAGTACATCACAGATCTTATACAGGGATTATATAAGCTTATGAACAAGGAAAACTTCACAGGCCCTGTCAACCTTGGAAATCCAGATGAATTCACAATATTAGAACTAGCAAAGAAGATTATCAAACAGACAAACTCATCCTCAGAAATAACACACAAGCCCCTGCCTGAAGATGATCCCCTTCAAAGAAAGCCGGACATCTCCTTAGCAAAAGAACAGCTTGAATGGAAGCCTAAAATAAAGCTGGAACAGGGTTTAAAAGAAACAATTGAATATTTCAAAAAATGAGAAAGATATTAGTTACAGGCGGAGCAGGATATATAGGTAGTGCAGCTGTAAAAAGCCTTGTAGAAAAAGGGCATGAAGTTATAGTTGCAGATAATCTCTCCAAAGGAGTTAGAGCTCTTGTAGATGATAAGGCTAAATTCTACAATGTAGATCTGACTGATAAAAACAGCCTTGAAAATATATTCAAAGAAAATGATATAGATGCAGTCATGCATTTTGCAGCATACAAGGCAGTAGAAGAATCAATGGAAGATGCTGTAAAATATTCAGACAATATTAAGGGGACTATAAATCTTCTGGACATGATGGTCAAGTATGGTGTAAAAAAGATCATCTACTCCTCAAGTGCAGCTATTTATGGTGAGCCAAGATACAATCCTATAGATGAGCAGCATCCGAAAGATCCCTGCAATTATTATGGATTTACAAAACTGCAATGTGAAAATCTGATAAGGTGGTATGGAGAAGTCCATGATATCGACTATGTATCCTTAAGATATTTCAATGTAGCTGGAGATTCTGGCCTGGGATATATAGACCCAAATGCTCTTAATATAATGCCTATAATAATGGAAGCAGCAACAGGAAAAAGAGACAAGCTGATGATATTTGGAGAAGACTATGACACCAGAGATGGAAGCTGTGTAAGGGATTATATAGATATCAACGACCTGGTAAGAGCTCATGTTCTTGCATTGGATATTGACGGAAAAGAGATGATAAACCTGGGAACTTCAAAAGGAACAACAGTAAAGGAACTTATCGATGCCGCAATAGATATTGTCGGAGATAATCTCAAATACGAAATTGGAGAAAGAAGAAAAGGAGACCCTGCCAAATTGGTAGCATCAAACCAAAAAGCAAAAAAAATATTAAGCTGGGTTCCGGAAAAGTCAATAAAAGATATGATAAAAAGCACATACTCAGCATATAAAAAATGAAGATACTCATAACAGGAACAGCAGGATTCATAGGATTTCACTTAGCAAAAGCATTGCTGGAAAGAGGAGATAAGATTATCGGAATAGACAACCTCAACAGATACTATGATCCAAAGCTGAAAGAATCAAGAAACAATATCTTAAAAAAATACGAAAACTACACATTCCATAAGGTAGACATCTCAGACAGGGAAAGATTAAAGCAGGTATTTGAAAAAGACATAGACACCATAGTCAACCTTGCAGCCCAGGCAGGAGTAAGATATTCATTGGAGAATCCCTTTGTATATGTAACCTCCAATGAGATGGGATTTCTAAACATACTTGAACTGGCAAAAGATTTCAAGATAAAAAACATAGTCTATGCATCCTCTTCTTCAGTATACGGAGAATGCAAAAACATCCCTTTCAAAGAGACTGAACAATTGGATAAGCCAATATCATTATACGCTTCAACAAAAAAATCAAATGAGCTTATGGCTTACACATACCATGATCTTTACGGCCTTAACTGTACAGGATTGAGATTCTTCACAGTATACGGCCCTTACGGAAGGCCTGATATGGCTTTGTTCAAGTTCACAAAAAATATTCTAGAAGACAAGCCTATAGATGTATACAACAACGGAAACATGAAAAGAGACTTCACATATATCTCAGACATAGTAGATGGAATAACAGCTTCAATAGACAACCCTCTGCCTTATGAGGTTATCAACCTTGGAAGAGGCCAGCCCCAGGACCTGATGTATTTTATAAGATGCATAGAGAACAACCTAAAAAAGCAGGCAATGAAAAACATGATGCCTATGCAGCCGGGAGATGTTCCTATGACCTATGCAGATACCTCAAAAGCAAAACAATTATTAGATTACAAGCCAAAAACAAATATAGAGCAGGGAGTAAAAAAGTTTACTGAATGGTACAAAGAGTATTATAAAGATGAATAAGCCCGCAAGTCTTCTAAAAGCATTATTTCTTGAAAAAAGATTGCCTTGGAGATATGCAAAACATTTCCAAAACATGTATGAAAAGACAGTAAATACTTTCAACTTAAACATAAATACAAGAAGATTCTGGAACAGCAAGTTCAAAAAAGGCTGCAAAAGCACAGGAGATGAAAACTACAAAGAACTTCTAAAATATCTTCCAAAAGAAAAAAGGTTCTCGTTGTTGGATATAGGCTGCGGCCTTGGCAGAGGATGCAAACTGATAAAAGATAATTTCCCGGAAGCAAAAATTGAAGGATGTAATTTCAGCAAAGAAGCCATTCAAAAAGCAAAAGTAAACAGCAGCATAGATTTCATGGATCTGGATATGACCAAAGAAGACATCCCAAAAAGATATGATTGCATAATCCTAGTATCTGTGATAGAACATTTCAGAAACCCTGAAAAGATAATAAAAATGCCTTAACAGTTCAAAAACATTGATCCTGGACTGCCCCTACATGGACCTTGGCGTTTCCCATCTCTACGGCTGCCATGAAAAGACATTCCAAAAATTTAGCCCAGATATAAAAAGATATAATAACAGGATAATCTATCTGATAAAGTCAAATTAGCAAACTTTATATACTCCTCTTCTGAACAATATTCAGATATTGAAATTTTTTGTTTTTTTCATCTAGTATGAGATTAAAAATGGCATTGACAAATAAAGAGATAAAACAGATAAGAGAAGAGCTTCAGACATGCAAAAAGCCCCTGATATTCTTCCATGATGATGCAGATGGTCTTTGTTCTTTCCTGCTTCTTTACAGATACATAAAAGAAGGAAAAGGCATCATAGTGAAAACAACACCTGAGGTAGATGAAAAGTTTATAAAAAAAGCAGAAGAATACCAGCCCGACAAGATATTTATAGTTGATTTGGCTATAGTAGATCAGGAGTTTATAGACAGTGTTAAATCAAAGGTAATATGGATCGACCATCACAAACCTTTAAACAGAGAGAACGTTCTTTACTTTAATCCAAGAAAAAATAACAAGAAGGACAATACTCCTGTCTCTGCCCTGTGTTATCAGATTGTCCAGCAGGATATGTGGATAGCTGCTGCAGGAGCGGTAGCAGACTGGCATTGGCCTTATTTTATAGAAGAGTTCAGAAAAAGATACCCAGACCTTCTCCCTGAAAATATCGATAATCCTGAAGATGCACTTTTCGAAACAAAACTCGGCAGACTTATAGACATAATTTCTTTCTCATTAAAAGGAACTACACAAGATGCATTGAAATTCACAAAAGTATTCACAAGGATAAAATCCCCTTATGAGATACTAGACCAGGAAACGCCAAAGGGAAAATATATATACAAAAATTTTGAAAAGATAGACAAAGAATACCAAAACATGCTAAAGAAAGCCCTCAAGGTAAAGCCAAAAGGTAAGATCTTGCTGTTTGAATATCAGAGCGGAAAGATGAGCTTCACAAAAGACATCGCAAATGAGCTTCTGCATCGCAATCCTGAAAAGCTCACGATCATAGCTAGGGAGAAAAACGGTGAGATGAAGATGTCCATAAGGTCAAAAAATATAATTATCCCTCCGATCCTTGAAAAAGCATTGAAAGAGACAGAAGGTTATGGGGGGGGCCATGAACATGCCTGCGGAGCTAATGTAAAAAGACAGGATTTTAAGCGGTTCATAGAAATATTTAAGAAGAATTTATGATAAGATTTATAAAGGATATATTTTTCTTTATCCTTGCGCGCCGATGGTCTAATGGCATGACAACGGCCTTCCATCGCTGGCAGCTGCCAGGGAGACAGCCGTTAATGTGGGTTCAAATCCCGCTCGGCGCATTTTAAACAAAAACTTAATAAACAATA
>CAYXHN010000035.1:0-10960 GCA_964464955.1 uncultured Methanosarcinales archaeon | reverse complement strand
AGTTGGGTTAGTGTAAACGCTAAAAATTAGTGAGCGTTAGCGAACTTTCTTGTGAGTATCTTGTTCTTTAGCATAAGCGATCTTCTTGAAACTTCAATAGATGTTACAGATCAAGATGGGAAATTTGTTGGGAAGTTTATTATCGAGGAAAGAGATGATGGGAAATATGACCTTAGCCTTAAAAGTTCAGATTATTCGGCAGAATCTTCTTTAGGAAGAACTTCGAGTAGGGTAGATATAAAAGGTTCAGAATCTAATTCTATAAAATCCAGATTGGGTTATGTTGAGAATAGCATAATAAACACTCAAGTTTTTGCTGTTGAAAACGCTACTGTTGATTCTGCAGAGATAACTGTTGAGAAGTTCGGAGATGTAGAGAACATATACAAATGCGTTGACTTTGATGTTGATGCTTTCAGCTGCAATGAATGGACAAAAACAGACATACCCTTTACTGATAACGGAGATACGATTACATTTGAAGTTGATAGTTTTTCTGGTTTTGGAGGTGGCGTTGCTGAAGGCTGGCCTGTAATTATTGATGTTAATTCTTCTTATGACCAAGCAAACGATGTTGTCATTG
The DNA here is from genome assembly GCA_964464955.1 of uncultured Methanosarcinales archaeon. Classification (GTDB taxonomy): domain Archaea; phylum Nanobdellota; class Nanobdellia; order Woesearchaeales; family WJKL01; genus WJJM01. Next base: position 10,377 of record CAYXHN010000035.1, on the reverse strand, counting down.
GTTCAAATGATACTATATATATTGTAGGAAGATGCACTGATTGCGGAGGCAATCCAAATGAATCAAGTTATATTGCAAAGCTGGATTCTAATGGGACTTTGTTGTGGACTAACATAAGCCGTTTAAGTGAAAGTTCAACTCTTTTTTCAGATGAATCTGTTAAGAGGGCAGTAATAGGTTCTGATAATAATTTGTATACTGCTGGATACTGCTTTAATTGCGGAATTAAAGAAGGACGTGCTATACAACTCAGAAAGCTTGATCCAGACGGCAATAAAATATGGACAAATGTTATTGATTCTAATTCTTCAAATGGTTATTTTGCTTCTGACTTGGCGATTGATTCTAGTAATAACATTTATGTGGCAGGTTATTGTGATGAATGTGGAAACAAGGGTGATAAAGCTTATTATATTTCAAAATTTAATTCAGACGGCGATAACATCTGGACAAATATAACAGACCCTAGTACTGGTCCGGACCGTGCTAATGGCATAGACATAGATTCAAATAATAATATCTATGTTACAGGTGTATATGAAGGCAATTCAACTATGGCAGACAATTCAACTATAAAAGATGATAAAATACTAACAATGAAATTTGATTCAAATGGAAATCATATCTGGACTAATATAACTAACCCCAGTTTTGGGAATGATGAAGGAAAAGATATTACTGTGGATTCAAATAACAATGTATATGTGGCAGGTTATTGTTATGGTTGTGGAAATAACGGTTCTCGAGCTTATTATACTATTAAGTTTGATTCACAGGGCAACCATTTGTGGACAAATATAAATGATCTTACATCGAGTCTGGAAGAGTCTAATGCAATAATATCTGATTCTGAAAATAATATATATGTGACCGGATATTGTGATGGCTGTGGAAATGATTCTTCTTATGCTATGTTGACAATCGCTTTAAAACCTGATGGCAGTCATGTAGGAACAAATATAGAAAATCCAACAGATAACCACGATTCTGCTTTGGGAATTGATGCTGATTCAAATGATAATATATATGTGGCTGGTTATTGTGGAGGTTGTGGTGATAAGGGAGGCAATGCAATTTACATTACAAAGTATTTGGGCAACAAAACAAACGAAACCGAATTTAATCTTTCAAGCTTTGGCGATGTTATGGTAGAACTTGTCGAACCTGTTGTGAACACAGATGTTGATAAAAATGTATTTTTTAATTTCACAGTCAATGTCAGCTGCCTAAGCGATGATTGCGGAGAGATAAATGTAAGTCTTGATCCAGAAAGATACGAGATTGCTGTTTTTAGCGGTGTTAATAATACTAATGCTTTAGATGCTGACATTATAAATGTTGAGGGTTCTGCAGTGTCTTTGAAATTTGATGATGCAGATTATGATGAAACTTATTTTAATTTTGATTCTTCGGCTCCTGGCAAAATTACAATCAATGAGGCAGGAGATTATCTTTTGGCTTTTACTCTGCCTTTAAATGCAACAGATACTGCTAACTCAAGAAACAGGGTGGAATCGAGTGTTTATGTGAATGGTATGGAATTGAGCGGAGCAACTTCAAGATCTTCTTATATAAGGAACGCTTATGGCCATACTGAATCTTCCAACCATTTTACAGTACTTTTAGAGGGTCTTTCAGTCGGGGACAACATAGAAGTCAGGGCAAATGCAACAACAAACCAGCAGAATATACCTGTTAAAACATCCAGCAAGTTTACTTTATATGCAGAATACATACCTGAAACAGAAATAATTTTTAGTGCTGTTGCTGAGAATACAACCAACTCTGAAGATCTTAACCAGGACACTCCTTATCCTATGGTCTGGACAGAATCTATATCTGATGAAGGATATATTAATAACGGCACGCATATAACTCTTGAAGAAGCAGGCAGCTATCTTGTTTTTGTCAACATACCTTTGTTAAAAACTGAAGGGAACATAAGGCAGAGTGTGAAGGGAAAAATTTTGCTTGACGGAGCTATGATTGAAGGCGGTGAGTTTAAGCAGGGATATATAAGAAGCGATGAAGACGGAGATGTTTCATCTATACATTACAGCGGCGCAGTGCAAACTTCTTCTGCGAATCAGAGTATAACAATAACAGCAGAACAGGAAGCAGCAGTTGGAGTTGTAACTACAGGGGATAATAAGGCAACTATCTACATACAAAAACTTCCTGATTCAGGAGTTTATCTTGGCAGAGGCTGGAAAACTACTGGAGGGATAGAAACCAACTGGAATTTAGATACAAAGGAAAGTGTTAAATGGGAAGAAGATGCTATTATCGATTCATCTGTTTATATGCACAACACCTCTACAAATGCTCATGAGGTAATTGTCAATGAAGACGGAGATTACCTTGCTGTGTTTAATGTTCCGTTTTCAAGTACAGGAGAAAGGTCCAACCCTAAGATAACTCTTGATGTCAGATCTCCCGGATTCCCGTCTGCTCCTGTTGAAGGTGCAGAAACCAAAACTAATTATATAAGAAAGCAAACACATGATGAATCCTCTTCATCTTTGGTCTTTCTTATCAGAGATCTGTCAGCAGGAGATACTGTTTTTGTTAACACAATAAAGGAAGCCAATTCTGCAGGAGTTTCTGCAACTTCCAACGCCAGTTTATTGTTATGGAAGAAAGAAAAAAGTGTTAAATCAGGCTTGGTTTCTACAACCATAGGAGATACTCCTTTTTACACTACTGCCGATAATCCATACACTGTTAACCTAAGCCAGAATGAGACTGCTCTGGTTACATGGCCTGTCAAGTCCACAGGAGACCTCGAAACAGTACACGAATTTTTTTCATATGCTGCTCTTTTAATGAATACAAACATTATCAATGAAACAAACCATCTTAATCTTACTATCGTTGATACTATATCACCAGAAGTAAATTTGGTATCTCCGTCAAACAATAAAATAGTGACTACAAACACAGAAGAATTTGTATGTAACTTTTCTGATTTGGCAGGTCTTTCAAATGCAGTCCTGTATATTTGGGACAGCACAGGGGATTTGGTCTATAATAATATGCACAATCTTTCCGGAACTGAGAACCAAACAAGCTGGAATTATACCTTTACTTATAATGATGTTTATGGATGGAACTGTCTTGTTTCAGATAGTTCAGGCAACGATGCAATGGCTGTTTCAAATAACACCCTCAACTTGCAGATGCCCATACTGAATGTATCTCTTGTTGATCCTGATTCAGATACTTCATGGGAAAAAAATACTTTTAATAGTTTTACTGTGAATGTTTCATGTGAAGATTACGACTGCGGCTCTGTAGATGTTATCCTTGATCCGATCCCAGACTTTGCCAACTCGATGAGTGTTGTTATTGATAATAGTGATGGTATCTCCTTAGCCAATAATAGCGTACGCTTTTTGTTTGACAGTAAGGTCTTAATCTCTGGGGGAAGTATGCAGCCGAACTGCAGCGATATAAGGTTCTTGGATTCTAATGATACAGAACTTAACTATTGGCTGGATGAGAGTACATGCAATACAACGAACACATCGGTATGGATAAAAGTGCCTTCAATACCTTCAGACACTAAAGAATCCATATATATGTACTACGGAAATTCTTCAGTGGAATCTGCTTCATATGCTCCTGGAGTTTTTCCGAATAACAATATAAACCATCCTGATCTGAGTGTTTATGATAGTGTTCTTTATGTAGATTCAGCAAGTGGAGATGATACTTACGGAAACGGCAGCTTTTCAAATCCTTATGAATCACTTGTAAAAGCGATGGACAATGATGGAGATAACACTGCCATATATCTTATGCCTGGCAACTACAGTTCTGTAGTCGGTGCAGGCGTATTAGACGGCGATATGATCGGTGCTCTTGGGGGCAAGGTTATAGTGCACAGAGCAGCAAAAAATGAATGGGGTAGGGCGCTAGAAATAACTAACCGCGATCACAACTACTATAATATTATCTTTGAGCATGACCCGTTATCAGATTCCAGTTCTTATTATTTTGGAGATGCAGGTAGCAGTGCTGCTTATCAGACCTTTTATAATTGTGTCTTTAAGAATAAATATTCCATCTATAATGATTGGTATTTCAGAAATGTAGCAAATACTGTTTATAATAATACTTTTGAAAATTTTGAAGCAGAATGCCCTGATGGTTCAAAGTATTCTTACAATTCAGTCTTTGACAGCCATGGTGTTTACAGTGTGATAGAAGACAGCTTGTTTTTGAATCAGATAACTAAAGATGAAGACTGGAGGCTAACATCCGGCAGTTGGCAGGATGCAGGCGCAGGTACAGATCCAGATGGAAGCCCTGCAGATATAGGTGTTTACGGAGGAAAATATGCGTGGGGTTACTGGGGTCCTGAAACTGGTTCACAGACAAAAGGTATGGTTTCAACAACAGTAGGAGACACTCCTTTTTATACCACAACAGATAATCCCTACCCGATCAATCTGAATGCAGGAGAATCACAAGAAATTTCCTGGTCTGTAAATGCGACAGGAAATTTGAATGTAGCCTATGAATTTTTTGTTTATGCAAATTTAACAAGCGACAGCGCGTTAAGCCGCAGAACAGATAATGTTTATATAACCATCAGTGATACTGATGAAGGGGGCGGTTCTGATGGAAATAGTCCTGTCTGGACAGACCTTTCTGTTGTTGTGACTGATGAAGACCTTAATGACACTTCAACTACTCTTTCAGACCACATAGTTTCAGGCTGCGACCTTGGATGCATATATTCTGTGCAATCAACTTCTGATCAGATAAATGCAACTGTCATCAATGGGGACACCTTAAAAGTGGTTCCTGATGCAAACTATAGAGGATATGGGAATGTAACCATCCGGGCAGGGAACCAGGATGGCTATTCAGATAAAGATATGGCTGTTAAAGTCTTGTCTATCCCTGATTTTGGAACAGATATACAATTGGATAAAAATTATTTTGATGGGGAAAATACAACTAATCTTAGTACTCTTACAGACATAGTTGCAGGATATCAAAATGAATCTGATCCGCTTCATGCATACTCAAATTCAGTCTATTTCTTCTCATTAGAAAGAGACTTGATAGGCAAAGTCACATTTGAAGGGTATTTTTCTTTTGTGTGGGATATCCTGCTTTCAGCCTCAAAAGTGATCATAGAGCAAGGGTATGTTTCTGTTGACTCTGATTCTATCTTCAAGAAAGCTAGCTATATGATAAACCATCCGAGAGCAAAGGTTGAACTCTATAACATAAATCCTGCAGAGTATGTTACAGATGTAGAAGGGTTGCCTATAATCTACAAAGATGAAGATTTCCATCTTGCCAGCGAAGACAGGACTGGATGGACTGAATGCGGAACTGGCTGCGATCCTGTTACATGGAACAGCACAACAGGGACACTAACCTTTTATGTTGACCAGTTTTCTAGCTACACTCTGGGAAAATCAGGAGATAACGGAGGTCCAGCTGTTCCAGAATTTTCAACTGCAGGAATAATACTTGCACTTCTTGTTGCAGGCATAGGGGCTGCTTTTATAATCAAGAAAAGGGGAAGATAATTCTTTTTTTATCTTATTTTTTTGATCTTCTGCAAAAGTTTTATATATCTTTAGTTCTATTTTCAGATTATGGATAAAGTAATAAGCTTTGCTACGGGAGGATGTTTCTTAGGTACGTTGATAGCCTTTTATCTCAATAACTATCAGGCGAACCCATTTCTGCTGTTTCTCCTGCCTATGTGGGGGATGGTTCTTGGAATATCTCTGGCAAGGGCTGTGAAGCCAAAGAAAGCGATCAAATGAAAAACTTTAAAAACTAATTCTTAATAACAAAATCTATGGAAGCAAAAGAGCTTGTTAAAAAATATCTGGACTTTTTCAAGAGCAAAGAGCATGCTGTTATAGAGTCAGCGTCTCTTATACCAGAGCATGATCCTACTGTTCTTTTTACAACAGCCGGAATGCACCCATTAGTCCCATTTCTTATGGGAGAGCCTCATCCGCTTGGAAAAAGATTAACAGATGTGCAGAAATGCATAAGGACAGGAGATATAGACGAGGTAGGAGATGCTTCGCATCTTACTTTTTTTGAGATGCTTGGGAACTGGTCATTAGGAGATTATTTCAAGAAAGAGGCTATTGAATGGAGCTTTGAGTTCCTGACAAATGTCCTCGGATTTGATGCTGAAAAATTAAGCGTAACATGTTTTGCAGGGGATAAAGATGCTCCACGTGATCAGGAGTCTGCAGAAATCTGGAGATCATTGGGCATTCCTGATGAAAAGATATATTTTCTGCCTAAAGAAGATAATTGGTGGGGGCCTGCAGGAGAAACAGGGCCTTGCGGACCCGACACTGAGATGTTTATAGATACTGGCAAGGAAAAGTGCAGTCCTGAATGCAGGCCTGGATGCGGATGCGGCAAGTATTTTGAGATATGGAATGATGTTTTCATGCAGTACAACAAGACCAAAGAAGGCAGCTATAAAAAGCTCGAGCAGCAGAATGTGGATACAGGGATGGGCGTAGAAAGGACCATAGCGATGCTGCAGGGAAAAGAGACAGTCTATGAGACTGAGCTGTTCAAGCCGATGATAGACGAGCTAAAAAAGCTTGCAGGTGTTGAGAATTTTATCCAGGACCAGACAAAAAGTGTAAGAGTGATATGCGATCATATTAGAGCATCTACATTCATCCTTGGAGATGAAAGAGGGGCTGCTCCTTCAAATGTAGACCAAGGATATATATTAAGGAGATTTATAAGAAGAGCCATAAGACATGGGAAACTTTTAGGGATAGAAGGAGATCTGTGCAGGCCTTTGGCAAAGATCGTGATCAACCTTTACAAAGAGAGATATCCTGAACTTGAGAAGAAGACAGAATTTATAATGGATGAATTTCTTAAAGAAGAAAAAAGGTTCAGGGAAACTTTAGAGAAAGGATTAAAGGAATTCGAGAAGATATCTGACAAAGACATAAGCGGAGAAGATGCTTTCTTGCTGTTCCAGTCTTATGGGTTCCCTCTTGAGATGACCAAAGAACTTGCAAATGAGAAAAAGATAAATGTTGATGAGACTGGGTTTAATAAAGAGTTCAAGAAGCATCAGGAACTTTCAAGAAAAGGAGCAGAGCAGAGGTTTAAAGGGGGGCTTTCTGAGGCTTCAGACATGACTGCTAAGCTGCACACAGCAACACACATCCTTGGAGAAGCTTTGCGAAAGGTCCTTAAAAATCCGGATATAAAGCAGAAAGGAAGCAATATAACTTCTGACAGGCTTCGTTATGATTTTAACTTTGACAGGAAACTCACTGATGAAGAGAAAAAAGCTGTTGAGGATGAAGTCAATAAGCAGATTCAGGCTGGATTGGATGTTGGAAAGAAAGAGATGAAACTGCAGGATGCTCTGGATGAAGGGGCGCAGGCTGAGTTTGGAGCAAAATATCCTGATAAGGTCTGGGTCTATAATGTTGGAGACTATTCAAAAGAGATATGTATGGGGCCTCATGTTTCTAATATCTCTGAGCTGGGGCATTTCAGGATTAAAAAAGAAGAATCAAGCTCTGCAGGCGTAAGAAGGATAAAGGCTGTTCTGGAATAGTTTTTGTTGAAAATTTTTTAATATTATCTGAAAATGACCATTTAAGAATCATCTAAAAAATTCAATCAAATCATCATCTATAAGCGAAATACTTTGTATTTCGCATTCTAGTGCTGGAGCAAAGGCGATAAGTGCTAATTTGGCTTAGTTGAATACGCAGTTAGCTTGACTGAGATTGCAGCCGGTTAAAAACCTGGCTAGAATCCTGCTTAGTTGCGGAGTGAGACTGTGCACGAGTGCAGCGAGTGCCATGAATAGGATTGAAATTTAGTCTGCTATTTAGAGATATTAAAGAATTGAGTGTAGTGCATTAGAATTTTTAGAAATTCTGATTACAAGGCAGGCTTTCAGATATATGGATAAAAGCATGGCTTAGATAGGGATTAAAAAAATCTAAGCTTTAAAGAATAAACAATTATCTTATCCTTTGATTAAAACTAAATATTTTTAAAGCTGATTGTTTTGCTTTTTATCATGAGGGCTTTAACCGTAGACTTAGAGGATTGGTTCCAGGTATATAATTTTAGCAGCATAATAAAACAGGAAGACTGGGACAGGCAGAGAGAAAGGGTGATAAGGAGTACTGACAGGCTTCTTGATATTCTTGATAATTATGATACAAAAGCCACTTTCTTTGTTCTTGGATGGATTGCTGAGAGATATCCTTTCTTGATAAGCGAGATAGCTTCCAGAGGACATGAGATAGCATGCCATGGCTATAACCATAAGCCTATATTTTTTATGAGCAAGGAAGAGTTTGGGGAGGATATTGAAAAGTCTGTAAAGGCAATAAAAAAGGCATGCGGAATAAGGCCGAAAGGATACAGGGCTCCAAGCTTCTCTATAACAAAGAAGACATTGTGGGCATTGGATATATTAAAAGAAAAAGGTTTTGAGTATGACTCTTCAATGATGCCTACAGACAAGCACCCTGATTATGGGATCAAGGGCATCCCAAGAAAGCTGTTTATGATAAAAGGCATAAAAGAGATCCCTTTGACAACAGTGCATGGGCTGCCTATAGGCGGCGGCTATTTCAGGGCATATCCTTATTTCCTTACAAGATATCTGCTAAAGAAAGATAAAAATTCTATATTCTATATCCATCCATGGGAATTTGACCCTGGAATCCCAAGATATAAACTGCCTTTGCTTAAGAGGTTCAGGCATTATGTGGGATTGAGAAGGACAAGAAAGAAGTTCAAAAAGTTATTAAGGGATTTTAGGTTTGGAAAGATTGAAGAGATTTTGGTATCCTTTTAGGTTTTTGATCTTATAAGTCTTGATTATTTTTTCTTTTCCCCCTGGCTGTTCTGCAAGCTTTTTGATAAAACTATCTGCCTTAGAAAATTGTGCATTGATAAACTTTGTATGTATCTTTTTCCAGCTGTCTGGATGCTCTTTCATATATTTTATCCAATCTTTTATCTCTTCAGTCATAATCTTAATTCTCTTATCTTCTTCTTTATCTTGTGAATCTCATCCTCGTCGATCAACTCAGGGTAGATGTTTCTTAGATGCTCTGCATCTTTAATGTCTTTTTCTGACTTTAAAAGCTCTTCTTTGAATGCGATATTCATGCTGATACTGCTGAACCATAGGTCCAATCCGGTCAAAGGAAGCTTTGTTCTTGTCTTAAGCTGATAGAGGTCAAGATCATCTTTTGCAAATTTGACTTCCATCTCAGGAAGAGGCTGATCCTTTAATGTGTATCTGACAGCTATATTATCCTGCAGATAATTATTGTATATCTTTTCTGCAGAATCAGACTGCATGCAGACAAACCCCTTTTTTATCAGATCTTTATGAAGAGCCTTAAATTCATCAATGTTTATCTTTTCAATGATCATATCTATGTCTTCTGTTGCTCTTGCTCTTCCAGAGCTTATGGCAACAAATCCTGATACGATTATATATCTGGCGTGTTTTTCCATTATCCTGCAGAACTTTATGCAGAAATCATCAAGTATGTTTCGGTCTTTTACCTCTCTCATAAAGAAAGATAACAAAAGTAAGTTTAAAAGTTTTGCTATGGTTTTGAGTTTTAGGATATCAAAAAGGGCTTCGCTTGAAGTATCTTGTATGCAGCAGTTTTTCTGATTTTTTAGATAGGGGTTTGCCAAGAAATTCTTTGTATATCTTTTGTATCATCGGATTTTCATGGGATTTTCTTAAAGGCAATCTTTTGTCTTCTTCATAGATAGCTTTTATCCTTTTTTCTATCTTCTCTTTTTCATAAGGCAATGGCTGGCCTCCTCCACCTATACAGCCTCCAGGGCAGGCCATTATCTCTATGAAATGATATTTGTCTTTTTCTTTAAGAAGTTTTCTTGTGTTTGCAAGGCCATTTGCAGCAGCATATCTTATCTTTTTTCCATCGATCGTAATCTCTCCGTGTTTTATACATTTCATGCCTCTTAGCTCTTTGAAGTCTATGTTTTTGAGCTTTTTTCCTGTTGCAAGCTCATAAGCTGTCCTTAATGCAGCCTCCATCACTCCGCCAGTAGCTCCGAATATTGCTGCAGCTCCGGTTGACATGCCGAGGACAGGATCAAAGTTTTCATCAGAAAGATTTTTGAAATCAATCTTAAAGTGTTCTATAAGCCTTGCTGTCTCTCTTGTTGTCAGTACATAGTCTACTCCTGATCTCAGCTCAGGCCTTGTAGATTCAAATTTCTTTGCTGTGCAGGGCATTATGGATACAACGACAATATCTTTAGGATCAACACCTGCCTTTTCCGCATAATATGTTTTTGCCAAGACCCCAAACATCTGCTGCGGGGATT
>CAYXHN010000034.1:0-11050 GCA_964464955.1 uncultured Methanosarcinales archaeon | reverse complement strand
TCTTATAACTTAATATTCATAAACCAAAAGTGTGTGTTGAAGAAGGATACGATATCTAATTCAGAATTCGGCTACTTAAATGGAGAAAAGTTCTGTTCTACTAATTTTGCAAGAGGTGAAGACATAGGTTCAGGCATATTTGTCCAATCAAACCAATCCCATCGCTCGCATTTTTCTGGTTCTTTTAAAACTACATCTCCAGAATCATAATCTGCTAACATAATTAATGTGACAAAATGCTCGCCAATTTCATCAAGAATATCATTTGTGATTGTGGCAAATTTTAAATTTTTTACTTTGATGCCAACTTCTTCATCAACTTCCCTTAATATGCTTTCTTCTATGTTTTCACCAAAATCTAATTTCCCGCCAGGAAAACCCCATGCTTCAGGATACTTTTTTCTCTTACCTAACAGAACTTTTTCATTTTTTTTAATAATAAGTGCAATACTTACTCTTGGTCTTTTTTCCATAATATTATCGTAATAAGTATTGCTTTAAGTATTTTACGCCCGAATTCTGAACTCAAAATCCTTCGGATTTGACCCACGCTGCGCTCTCACTTCGTTCGGGACGTTTAACAGCGCGAGGTTAAACCCAAAACGAAAGAAAGCATGTATAGGCATCAGAACCATGAATCCTATAAAAAAAGATCATTTTTCTGCAATAGGTGGTTGCTCGAATTAGAGGGATCATATCAACTGCTCTGTGCAGGCATAATGTATAACCTTATGGTGAAGAACGAGCTATTCCTCTTTATCTTTGCTGCTTTCTTTCATCACTTCAAATCTATCTAAAGCAGAATCTTCTGCTTTGGCATAAAGCTTGTTTGCTTCTTCAGGATTTGTCAATTTAAGGGCCATATATCTGTTCTGGTCTTTGATATATTCCATAAAAGGAACAGATGGATCTTTGGAATCCCACTGCAGAGGATTCTTCCCTTCAACAGCAAGTCTTGGGTCAAACCTGTACAGAGGCCAGTAGCCGGATTTGGATGCTTTCTCTCCCTGGTCTAAGGAGTGCTTAAGATCTACACCATGTTCATTACATGGAGAATAAGCTATTATCAAAGAAGGCCCGTCATATGCTTCTGCTTCTTTGAATGCTTTAAGCACATGGTTGAAATCAGCTCCAAGGTCAACAGAAGCAACATATACATAACCATAAGTCATCGCCATCAATCCAAGATTTTTCTTTGGCAGTTCTTTTCCTGCAGAAGCAAATTTTGCTGTCGCTGCAAGAGGAGTAGCTTTAGAACTTTGGCCCCCTGTATTTGAATAAACTTCTGTATCAAGTACGAGTATATTGACATTTTTATCTTTTGCAATAACATGATCAAGACCACCATAGCCGATATCATATGCCCAGCCGTCTCCTCCGATGCACCAGATTGACTTATCCAACATATAGTCTTTTAGTTTTTTTACAGGCATAAGCTTCTTGCTCTTTGCTTTGGATAATAACCTTTTAGTCTCTTCGACCAATCTAATGTGCTCGTCAGATGTATCTCTCCAGTTCTTCATTATCTTTGAGAGATTGCTCTTAAGTTTTTTGTCTTTTATTCCTGGAAGGCTTTCTTTGATAAGTGAAAACAGCCTTTTTCTTTGATGGTCTACAGCTAACCTGAACCCAAATCCATATTCTGCATTATCCTCAAACAGCGAGTTTGCCCAGGCAGGACCATGGCCTCTGGAGTCTTTACAGTATGGTATGACTGGGAAATATCCTCCGTAGATGGAAGTGCATCCGGTTGCATTTGCGATCATCATCCTTGGGCCGAACAACTGAGTGACTAATCTTATATACGGGGCCTCTCCGCACCCCGCGCAGGCTCCTGAAAACTCAAAAAGGGGCCTGTTGAACTGGGAGCCTTTTACTGTGAACTTTTCAGCACCTGCTTTTATATCAGGAAGATCATCAAAGAATTCAGAATTCTTTTTTTCATCTATCTTGTCATGCCTAACCATCTTTAATGCACCGACAGGGCATGCTTCAACACATACAGAACAGCCAACACAGTCATGAGGATAAACCTGCACCCTAAACCTAAGGCCTTTCTTGTTTTTAGTGTTTGATTCTAATGTGACAAAATTTTTAGGAGCCTTTTTCATATCTTTTGGATCTATCTGCTTTATCCGGATAGTGGCATGAGGGCATGCAAAAGAGCATCTTCCGCATTGTATGCATTTTTCAGGGATCCATTGGGGGATATATTCAGCAATATTTCTTTTTTCATATTTGGTCGTTCCTGTAGGTACAGAACCATCTAAAGGCATCTTTGAGACAGGGATAGAATCTCCTTTTAATCTCATTATCGGACAGACTATATCTTTTACAAATCCTTTTGCAGGACATGACTTCTCATCAGCATGCATTCCAGGGAGTTTGGAAGGTATCTTAACTTTGGAATAGCTTTTTCTTCCAAGATCTATAGCTTTCCAGTTCAGATCAACTATATCCTTTCCTTTTTTGCTGTAATATTTTTCTACAGCATCCTTAAACAGCTTTAGTGCCTTGTCCGGCTTTATGACTTTTGAAAGCTCAAAAAATACAGACTGCATTATTGTGTTTATCCTTCCTTTTAATCCTACGTCATCTGCTATCTTGTAGGCATCGATGACATAAAGGTTGATATCTTTTTTAATTATTGTTTCCTGCATATCTGAAGTCAGATAGGAAAAAGCTTCTTCAGGCTTCCAATGGGTGTTTATGACTACAGTGCCATTCTTTTTTATACCTTCAAGAAGGTCGTATTTACCTATAAATGCTTCATTATGTATGCCTATAAAATCATATTCAGTGGGCAGATAAGGAGCATGTATCTTCTTCTTTCCGAAGCGAAGATAGCTTCTTGTGATGCCTCCGCATTTTTTTGCATCATATTCAAAGAATGCCTGGACATCCAATGATGTGGAGTTTCCTATGACCTTAATGCTGTTCTTGTTTCCTGAAACTGTTCCATCCTGGCCAAGCCCCCAGAACTTGCATCTTTTAGTTGAAGAAGGTTCTATCTCTATCTGCTCTTTAACAGGGATGGATCTTTTAGTCACATCGTCATCTATCCCTACAGTAAATCCGTGATTTTCAGCATTATCAAATACTGCTTTTACCATAGAGGGGGTAAATTCTTTTGAAGACAGGCCGTATCTCCCCCCTATTATCTCAACATCCTTCTCTTTTAATGCAGAAGCAACATCAAGATAAAGAGGCTCACCTACAGAACCTGGTTCTTTTGTCCTGTCAAGGACTATAAGCTTTTTAGCAGTCCTGGGAATAGTTTTTATGAAATCTTTTACAGAAAATGGCCTGTAGAGCCTTACTTTTATCAGGCCAAGTTTTGCTCCCTGCTTGTTGAGGTATCTTACTGTCTGTTCTATGGTCTCACATGCGCATCCCATAGCTATGATGACCTTTTCTGCTTTTCTGCTTCCAGTGTATTCGAACAAGGAGTATCTCCTTCCTGTCTTTTCTTTGAACAGTTTCATATATCCTTTTACTATAGAAGGGACTGCATCATAATATTTATTCACTGTCTCCCTTCCCTGGAAATATACATCAGGGTTCTGGGCTCCAACTTTTGCGTAAGGGTTTTCAGGCTTCAGAGACCTTGCCTTGAACTCATCGATATATTTCAGATCGACCATCTTTTTCATATCTTTATAGCCCATAAGCTTAACTTTGTCTATCTCATGAGACACCCTAAACCCTTCAAAAAAATTTAAGAAAGGAACTCTTGCTTTTAATGTAGAAAGATGAGCGATAACAGCAAGATCATGAACTTCCTGCACTGAATTTGCTGACATCAACGCGAAGCCTGTACCCCTTACAGCCATCGTGTCCGAGTGATCTGCAAATATAGACAATGCCTGGCAGGCCAATGAACGTGAAGCCACATGAAATACTGTCGGAAGCATCTCTCCTGCTATCTTGAACATATTTGGAAGCATGAGCAACAATCCCTGGGAGTTTGTAAATGTTGTTGTAAGGGCTCCAGCTGATAATGAGCCGTGAACAGCTCCTGCTGCTCCTGCCTCTGACTGCATCTCTATGACATCCAGTTTCTGGTCAAAGATATTTTTTCTTTTCTCTACATTGGCCCATGAATCGGCCAACTCCCCCATAGGAGAAGCAGGAGTTATCGGATATATTGAAGCTACTTCAGAAAAGGCATAAGCGACATGCGCAGCAGCATGGTTTCCATCTATAATATTAGTAGGAGGCATGAAAGATGCTAGATATTAATCATATATAAATCTGTCGAAAGCCATTCTTTTGAAGATTTATGCTTAGAATTTTTGATCTCTTTTGTATAAACTTATTTAGCTACAAGAAACATTCGAGCCTGAGAGTGGCAACAGTCGAAGCATGGCTTCTCGGTTCGTCTCTTTATGAGAAATATATACCAATCGCAGCAGAACTGCGGAGTATTACGCCACTTTCCAAGACGGCTCTCTGTTTACAAAGTAAATGAAGTTTACTTGTGCATAAAATTTTCAATTTTATTGCATTACAAACTAGAATTATTATCGTTGCAGAGAAATGAGTTATTAAACCCAGTTTGTAATAAATAGGAGATCAGATAAACTTCTTATAGTTCCCATCTGTTTTCTTATATCTTCGGACTATGAAATTATCTTTGCTCATCCCATTCAGGACAAACTTGTTATATGCCTCCACTCCGGGAAATGCCCTGAAATTTATTATATGTTTTTGGTTTTTGAAATTGACCTTGTAATGAGTATCTGCTTTTTCAGATCTCTTATCTGGATTTTCTTTGTCATAGAATAGAACAAGAAATTCTTGTCCGCTAGGATTTATCTTTACATAATTCTCCATGACCTTTTTTCCTATTTCTTTCATCTTTTCATGGTCTAATATATTTTCCAGTTCCATGGTATATTAGAGTATTACTTCTTTATAAAGCTTTTGTTTTTGTATTTCCTATAAAGTAGTTAATAAATCAATAGATAGTTTTTTAAATAAGTTAAAAGATTCAAAACAGATGAAGATCCCGAAAAGATACGGCCAGTCTAAAGAGAACATCTGTCCTTTCTGCGAAAAGAATGCTGTTACAGAAAATCCTCAGGGAGTGCCTGTCTGCATGAAGCATAAAGAAGAATGCATAGATGCTAAATGCATGTGCGGGAACTGGCTTGATGTAAGAAAGGGAAAATGGGGACCTTATTTCTTCTGCATAAGATGCGGAAACATAAACTTCAGAAAAGGCATGGAGATGAATCCTCAGATCAGAGAGAACGAGACTAAAAAAGAGACAGATGATAATAGTGAAACCAAGAAAAAAATGCCAAAAGAGACGATTCTTACTCCGGAAGAAGCTGAACTGATTTAATTCAGTTAAGATAAGATATAAAGAAGTTAAGCACAGCTGCAAAACTTACCCATAATATATAGGGAATAAGAAGATATGCTGCTTTTTTATCTATCCTGTAGAAATAGACAATAGTCATGATTATAGCTGCCCATAAGAAGATTATCTCTATTAGGGCCAACAAAGGCATCCTGAGACCAAAGAAAAATACAGACCATAATGCATTCAGGAAAAGCTGCACTCCGAAGAAGGTATACGCAGGAAGTTTATCTTTTGCTTTTCTCTTCCATACAAGATACAATGCAATGCCCATCATAAGATAAAGTATTGTCCAGACTGGCCCAAATACCCATGATGGTGGATTGAATGAGGGTTTAACCAGGGAAACATACCATGTTGATACTGAATAAGCTGTGAATATTCCTCCTATAATGCTTGCTAGAAAAGGCAATGCTAATGAGATTATGAGTTTCCAGATATTTTTCATCTTTTATCTGCTGCATCCATCTGCCTGACTATCTTTCTTGCCCAGGCAAATCCTGGGTTTCCGCCCCATAAAAGCCAGGCGATGTATCCGTTTGCAGGGTTCCTGGGATTAGACCAGCCAGGCTTTTTATCTTTCTGATGCCTTGTAAAATAGTTCTTCATCCTTTTGACTGTCCTTGGAGACATCTTTGAACCTTTAGAAAGATTTACAGCTCTTACTATCCCAGAGCCTATGCCCAGCTTTCCTGCAACCTTGGAGCTTAATCCTCCTCTATGGAACTTTTTTCTAAGTTCCAGGCCTCTTTTTGCAGCTTCTCTAACGCCTTTTGGGGGCTTGAAGTCTATATGTGCATATTTTCTCATCTTTTTTTAACAAGATCTACAGCTGCTATGCTGATAAGCAATGTTGTAAAAGGAATTGAAAGTACGACAGCGATACCAATGACTCCTGCAATCTGGTTTATCACGGCTATCAATATCCAGAGTATGAGTGAAAATTCAAAGTTTTTCTTTCCAAGCTCAAAGCTTCTTTTAAGGGAGTCTATGGCCCCTTTTTTCTCTATCAGAGCGATTGCAGCTGCATACTGGAAGACTATAGACAAGAGCAATCCAGGAATAACAAGCAGTACAAGACCTATAGCTACAGCAAGGCCTCCAAGAAGAGCTATGCCCCAGCTTGTAAGAAAATACTCAAATCCCTTGAACACATCTGATATTTTCGCATCCTCTCCGCTGTACAATCTTATACATATATAGAACAGTCCAAAAAACAAAGGCGGTGCAGTCACGATAAGCAATGATCCTACAAGTGTAATAAGCCCTGCTATTATTAAAACAACAAAATTATCTAAAGAAATTCTCCATGCTTTTTTGAATACTCCTGATATCATCTCTTCTACCATCTTATTTACCTCTCATAGTTTTTTATTATCATCCATAATGCCAGGGCTATCACTATAACCGGCCACCACGGGATATCTATCATTATTATGCCAAGATCTTTTAGAAGCCATATTACCCCCATTATCAAAAGCAGCACTGCAAATACAGGAAAACCTCTTTGGTTTGGCTGAGGAGGCCATGTCCAGCATCTGCTGAAAAACTCATCCCTGAACTTGTCTTTGAATTCCTGCTTTGGTGTCTTTTTAGCCGGCATAATCAAAAGAATTGTCTAATCATTTAAATATTTATTTGTTTGGCTGGGGAGTGAAGATACTATCAGATATAAATAGTTAGATATTTTTCTTGATAATCTCTTTGATATCTGCTTCAGGCCTTACCCCTGTAAATTCATCTACAACCTTTCCGTCTTTGAAAAGTTTTACAGCAGGTATTGCATTTATCTCATATTCTCCTGAAACCTTTGGGCTTTCATCTACATTTACTTTTACCAGCTCTGCATCTTCAAAAGCGTTTACTGCACTTTCTACTGCAGGAGCAAGCATATTGCAGGGAACACACCAGGCTGCCCAAAAATCTACAACTATAAGCTTTTCTTTTGACGCTTCTATTGCTTTTTCATTGAAATCTGAATCTGTCGCTTCCATTTTAATATGCAAGATAATAAGACATTTATAAATTTTTGGTTTTAGA
This sequence comes from uncultured Methanosarcinales archaeon, assembly GCA_964464955.1. Taxonomy (GTDB): domain Archaea; phylum Nanobdellota; class Nanobdellia; order Woesearchaeales; family WJKL01; genus WJJM01. The sequence continues at coordinate 3,642 of CAYXHN010000034.1, read as the reverse complement.
TTAATGTTTATTTACTATGCCCAGGATTTCTTCTCCAAATCTGCTTATCTTTGAAGGGCCAAAGCCATGCACTTCTTTAAGTTCTGCAGGAGTAGAGGGCATCTTTTCTGCAAGGTCTTCTATAGTCTTGTCATGCATGACCATGTATGCAGGGATCCCGAGCTCCTGGCTTGTGCTGTATCTCCAGTCTTTTAGTTCTGCTATAATATTAGAAGAGCCTTTTTTCATCTTCTTTTTAGCTGCAGGAGCTTTGGCTTCTAATTTTAGTTCCTGCTTATCTATCATCTCCAGGACATTATCATCTATAAAATAAGAAAGCCCTCCTGAATAGCTTATATATAGGCTCTTTTTTGCCCTGCTCATGGCAACATACAAAAGCCTTTTTTCCTCCTCTTCTTTGTCATATTCATCTACTTTTATCATATCGATAACAGGGTGCTCGCTTGCCCTGCAGGGAAATTTTGAGCTGGTGCATCCCATCACAAAGACCATCTCTGCTTCCATACCTTTGATGGAGTGGATAGTGGCAAGTGTCAGTTCTCCTTTTCCTGCTATTATGCTTCTTTTCATCTCATCGCTTTTCACAACATGTTTTATATTTCTTCGTTTCATAGTGTCAGACAGTTCATTAAGCTGCTTGTTTGTCCTTGCAAGCACAAATATCTCCTCTCTGGGAACATCTGCTGCAAGTATCCTTTGGATTATAAACTCAAATTCAGAATTTTCGTTCTTGAATTTCAGGAGCTTTATGTCTTTTTCTCCTTCGGCTGCAGATTCAAGGCCCGGAAGCCCCATGTTTTCTATGAACGTATTTACAAGAGAGACTATATGTTCTGTTGACCTGTAATTCCTGTTAAGGGTAATTATCCCGCAGCCAGGATATTTTTCTTCAAAGTTCAATATGTATTTGATGTCAGACCCTCTCCAGCCGTATATAGACTGTCTTGGATCTCCTACGCAGAAAAGGTTTTTCGGAGAAAGGATGTCTATGAGTTTTATCTGGGTTGAGTTTATATCCTGATACTCATCTACCAGAATATGGTCAAAATCAGGAATGAGATCTTTATGTTTCTCAAACAGATCTATAGCATCTATGAGCTGGTCTGCAAAGTCTCTTAAGCCTGCCTTTTCCATGTAGGAGTCTATAAATCCGCATATCCCTGTTACCAACTCTGCGCTTTTTTCATGGCCAGGCTCGATATCATCAAGAGCTGCGTCCTTTATGTTCCTGCCTTTAAATTTGAGATAATCTCTTATGAAAAAACAGTCGTTCATGAATATATTTGCCAGCTGCTCTTTTGTCTTGCCTCTTTTCTGGGAAAAGCTGAAATAGATATCTATCGCACGATCCATGCCTATGCCCTGTTTTCTGAGGGCATTTTTCATTATCATGTACTTGTCTCTGTAGCTTATTACTCTTACTTTATTTTGGTATGCGATATTCTCATGCTTTCTTAATATTTTCTCACAAAAAGAATTAAATGTCTCTATATTGACCTCGTCTGCAGAATGGTCCTTTCTTAATCTGGATATCATCTCCTGTCTTGCCTTTCTTGTGAATGTGATTGCAAGTATCTTTTTTGGATCTGCTGAACGGTATTTGATCAGGAACTCTATCCTTTTGGTCAGGGCTGTTGTTTTTCCAGAACCTGCTCCTGCAATACAGAGGATATTTTCCTTTTCTGAGATTATAGCTTTTTTCTGGCAGTCGTTGAACTTTCCCAAAAAACTGTCAAGAGCCTCAAACATCTTTTTGTCTTTTTCTGTTATCTCTGTAACTATATCTTTAAAACTGAAGGAAAGCTTTTTCTTGTGCAAACTAGGATCTCTGATCTCTTTTCTTCCTTTTTCTGTGATCTCAAGCACTTTCCAGAACTTGTTCTTGGAAAGAGATGTCAGTTTTATCAGATCATTAAGCAGAAGCTTATCTACAAGCCTAAAGATCTCTTTTTCAGAATATGCCAGAATTCCGAAATGCTCTTTCTTGAAAAGCTGGTTTCTTTGTACAGATTCATTTAATTTTTTACCCATAAGAAATTCTGCCAACAGTTTTTTTCCTACAGAAAAAGGTATCTCTTCCAACGCTCTAAGAATATTCAGATAATCCATGTCTTTATCCATGGCCAGGGGAGGATAAGCGCGGCTTAATAATCTTTTTGTTTTTAGTTTATGATCCCATTATCAAAGAAAGAAAAAGACAGAACATTCATCCTATAACTAAAGTTATTGGTATCTGCTTTTTTCAGTATAAAAAGTAATATCAACAAGATAAAACTTTTAGAAGAGATCAAGGATGTGTTTGTTTAAGCTATCTATCTTTTAAGGCAGGGATCTGATCAAGAATTTCCTGGAATGTCTTTTTGTATTCCGGCTTTTGCTCAACAATGGGCTTTAGGTTGACAAGAGCGTCTACAAATGCCCTGTCATGAGGAAGCTTTCCAAGTATCTGGATGCTGTTTTCCTGAGCAAACTTTTCAACCTTTTTTGTGAAGTCTTTGTTTATGTCCCACTTGTTTATGACAAGGCCATAAGGAACATTAAAATGCTCTGCAACCCTCAAGACCCTTTGAAGATCGTTTAATGCTGATGGTGTCGGCTCGGTTATCGCTATTATATAATCACTTCCCTGTATAGAAGCTACAACAGGGCAGCCTATGCCTGGAGAAGAATCTACCAAAAGAATATCTGCTTTTTCTTTCTTTGCTAAATTCTCTGCTTTTTGCTTTACTTCTGTAACAACTTTTCCAGAGCCAGACTCTCCCATCTTTAGATGGCCAGAGATTATAGGAAAACCATATTCTGTCTGTGCTGAATTTATAGAAGCATTTTCTATCTTTTCAAGCTTTATTGTTTCTTTTGGAAAAGCCAATAAGCATGCGCCGCATCCTTCGCATAAGAACTTGTTTATCACAGGCTTTTTGTTTTTTTCATCCCAGCTTATAGCTCCGAACATACAGACATCAATATGTTCTCTGCATTCAGGGCAGGTATCTGCAACAACCTTTGCCTTTTCGCTTGTTTGTATATTCTCCTTTTTTTCAAACTTTTCTACTCCTAAAACTAAAGCAAGATTAGGGGCATCTACATCACAGTCAGCTGCAATCAGTTTTTTCTTTTCTGAAAGAAGCACAGCTAATGATGCTGTTAATGAAGATTTTCCAACTCCGCCTTTTCCTGATAATATCGCTATTGTTTTCATCTTTCTTTTTCCACCATTATGCAAACACCATATAGGGTTTTCATATTATTTTTATTACAGTAATCAATTGCTTTTTGGCTTTCTGAACCAGGCTGCATCCATATCTTTTCAATGCCTATCTCTTTGCATTCTTTTACAATCTCTTCAGTCACTTTTGGAGGAACCACTATGTCAATAACATCTGGTTTTTCAGGCAGATCTTTTATGCTTGTATAGCGCTTATGGTTCTTTATCTTTCCACCATCTTTATGGACTGCATATGTCTCATATCCTGATTTAAGCAGATCAAAAAATACTTTGTTGCCGTATTTTTCAGGATTATCGCTTACTCCAACAACAGCTATTATATTTCCCTTATCTAAAAATTCTTTTACAGTCTTTTCATCTATGCTCATTCTTCCTCCTTTAAAGTTCCGTCTGGGAGCATGTTGTCTGGATGAGGT
>CAYXHN010000033.1:0-11144 GCA_964464955.1 uncultured Methanosarcinales archaeon | reverse complement strand
TACAATTCAGACGGGTTTGACCTGCCTTATATAATAACAAGGGTAAGAAAATATGATATAAGCATGGATATCGGCCTTGACAACTCAACATTAAAATACAGGAAAGGAAGATCTGAGCAGATACTCATAACTGGGATAGTGCATCTTGATGTTTTCAAGTTCATAAAGAAAAGTTTTGGAAGAAGCCTGGAGACCTATTCATATTCTCTTGATTCTGTAGCAGAGGAGCTTCTTGGAGAGAAGAAAGATGATGTTGATATGGACAGCCTTGCAGGCTCATGGGACAGCAACAACGGGCTTGAAGCTTTCTGCAGATATAATCTCAAAGATGCTCTGCTTGCATACAGGCTATGCAAAGAGGTGCTTCCGAACATAGAGGAGTTTGTAAAGATAATAGGCCTTCCCATATATGACATAAACAGGATGGGCTTTTCCCAGATGGTGGAATGGTATATAATCAAGCAGGCCCAGGAATATGGAGAACTGGCCCCTAACAAGCCCCATCATGACCAGATAAAAAACAGGATGGGCAGAAGATATAAAGGAGGATTTGTTTTTGAGCCAAAGCCAGGGCTATACAACAACATAGCTGTGTTTGACTTCAGAAGCCTGTATCCTACGATAATCTCTTCCCATAACATAGGACTCTCAACTTTAGACTGCGGCTGCTGCAGGGATTCTGATAAGGTTCCTGGAGAGGATTACAGGTTCTGCAAAAAGAAAAAGGGATTCCTTCCTGGTCTTGTAAATGACATCATAGAAAGAAGGGCAAGAGTCAAGGAGATACTGAAAGAGAAAGATGACAGGATGCTTGAAGCAAGATCAAACTCATTGAAAGTGCTGGCAAACAGCTTTTACGGATATCTTGGATTTTATGCAGCAAGATGGTACTGCATGGAATGCGCAAAAAGCGTTACAGCCTATGGAAGATATTACATCAACAAGGTCATAAAAGAGGCAAAAAAGAACGGATTTGATGTGATCTATTCTGATACTGATTCCATATTCCTTGCGCTGGAGGATGAAAAAGAAGAACAGGCAAAGAATTTTGTAGAGAAACTGAACCAGGATCTTCCAGGGATAATGGAGCTTGAATATGAACAATTCTATCCTACAGGAATATTTGTAAGCGCAAAGCAGGGAGCTTTTGGAGCAAAAAAGAAATATGCATTACTTAGCAAGGAAGGCAAACTTAAGATAACAGGGTTTGAGACAGTGAGAAGAAACTGGAGCCTTATAGCGAAAGAGACGCAAGAGAAAATATTGAATATAATATTAAAAGAAAATGATAAGGAAAAAGCACTGGATTATGCCAAATCAGTGATAAAAAACATACAGGAAAAGAATACAGCTAATGAAAAGATGATAATCAACACCCAGCTTCAGAAAGAGGTTGAAGATTATGCTTCTGTAGCACCCCATGTAGAGATAGCGAAGAGGATGAAAGAAAAAGGCATAGATGCAGGGCCTGGAAGCATGATACAATTCATAGTAAGCAATAAAGAAGGGATAATAAGGGAAAAGGCAAGGCTTCCTGATGAGATTGAGGAAGGAGATTATGACCCTGAATATTATATAAATAACCAGGTCGTTCCTGCTGTAGCAAAGATATTTGAAGTTCTTGGATACAAGAAAGAGGATCTTTTTGAAAAAGACCAAAGCAAGCTAGGAGAGTTCTTTTGAATATATCTCCGATATCCTGTTGTCCAATTCGAGCAGGTTCTGATATGCTGGACTGAGCTTTTGCCTGTGTTCTTCAGAAAGTTTTTTTATCTTTTTTTCTGCTTCTCTCCTGAATATGTTCTTTTCATGAAGTACTCTGCTGCACTCTGCCCTGATCCTGCTGTAAATCTCTTTTTTTCCAGGGCTGTAGGACTGCCACGTTTGCTCTATATTGGACAGCTTTTTCCTGAAATAATTTAGATTTTCAGAAAGAAAACTGTTTACCTTATCTGCTTCCAAAGAATCATGGGTTATGGTTATCATATGATGGCCTTTGATCGCATTGGCAACATCTTCCGGGAAATTGCCTTTGAATCTGTCAAAAGCATATTCTGCAAAAGCAGGCAGGATGTATCTTCTGTATTCGCTGCTGTATGACTTAAAGGATGACTGCCGGGCAAGCGATAGAAGAAAAGCTCTTGCCTCTGTCCATCTTATATCTCTTGATGCCTTTGGTCTTGGTCCGATATTATTGCGCAATACTTTGCATCTTTCAAAATAGTTTTTTCCTTTTTTATCATAGAGCCTTGAAAGAAGGTTCTTGTAATCTTCTATTATCCTCTGCCTATCCTTTCCCTGGGCAGGAGAGAAGTTCAGCTCAAAATCATGGGTATTGTTTCCGTATGAATCCTTTAGAAGCCTGTCCTGGCTTTTCAGTCTTTCGTATAGCTTTGAGCCTTTTACTGCAGTCAGCAGGCCTGCCATGACAGACGGGATCCCTGCCTGCTGGGAGAATTCAAATATCCTGTCGCAGATATCAGGAGGATCATTGTCATTTCCTACTATAAATCCGGCAGTTATCTCCATGCCATAGCTTTGTATCGTCTTAACATCCTCCAGAAGATCTGTATCTACATTATGCAGCTTGTTCATGGACTTCAGAACTTCTTTATCTGGTGTTTCTATGCCCACAAAGACCATGTTAAATCCTGCATCTCTCATCTGAGACATGAGTTCTTCATCTTTTGAGAGGTTTATGCTTGCTTCTGTAAAAAGGCTGAATGGATAGCCATGTTTTTTCTGATAGTCTATGACAGAAGGAAGAACATTTTTTACTTTTGATATGCTTCCTATGAAGTTGTCATCCACTACAAAGACAGAACCTCTGTATCCCAGACTGTATAATGTATCAAGCTCATGTATCATATTCTCAGATGATTTCAGCCTTGGCTTATGACCGAATAATGTGGGTTCGTTGCAGAACTCGCAGTCAAAAGGACAGCCTCTTGAAAGCTGGACAGCCATAGAGCCGTATTTTTCAATATCAAGAAGGTCAAATCTGGGAGTTATGGAATCAGAGATATCCGGCTTTTCGTCTGCAATCTTTATGTCAGAATCATAAGAGGGAAAGAATCTCTTTAGATTATTAAACTCTTTTTCATCTATCTCTTTTTCCCCTTTCTTTTTTCTAATAACATGCCTTGAGTATGCTTTCTTTGCTGTTCCTTTCTCAAAGTCAGAGATAAACGATCCTAAAACCCCTGATTCAGCCTCTCCAAAAATAAAATGGTCAACCCCTTTTATCTCATCATAATACTGTGTAGGATAAGGGCCCCCAGCTATTATAGGAATATCTTTATGGATGGCTTCTCTTACACCTATGGTTCTTGCTATAACATCTTCAAGCGAATCTTTCTGTATTATCATAGAAGAGGTAAATACAGCATCTGCTTCTTTTATGTGGCTGTCTTTTAACTGCTCTATATTCATGTCAACAAGCTTGATATGATAATCAGAAGGAAGCATGGCAGCTATGGTTATGATCCCAAGAGGAGGCATGGACGCCTTTTTACCTATAAAAGGAAGAGCATGATGGTAGCTCCAGTATGTATTCTTTGGAATTTCAGGATATACCAATAATATGTTTTTGTCCATTCTTTAGGGTATATTTATGATAATATCTTTATAAATTTATTCATTCAAAATACCAATAATCTTTTATATGAAAATGTTTACTTTTATCTAAAGGGGTTATAGCAGCAGAGGGTATGTTATGGAAGAAACAGATGGATATCACGGATTTTGGGAGGATGACCACGAAAGGCTTATTCTTGAAGACAAGATAGACAAGGCTATCAAGAAAAACTATTTTGATATATATGACAAAGAGATACCTATAGCTAGTTTCAATATATTCCAGGACATAACACTTGCCAAATGCGGCATGGATTGGATATTCTATGGTGGAGACATATCAGAGGCTGCATGCAACAAGATAATAAAGAGCCCTTTTTCTGAGAAAGATTTTCACAAACTAAACTACTTTCTCATGATCAACGGATTTTCAGAAGCAGCCGATGCAAGATGTTTTGAAAAAAGTATGCATGAATCTAAGATCAAGAAACTTTTCAACAACTATGTGCTTTCAATCGATGACAAAAATACAGCGGAGAGAGTAGAGGATGATCTTCTTGATCTTGACAAGAGCATAAATCTTGTAGATACCTTATCTGAATATCTGCATAATCAGATAGATATAAACTTTGATCTTATGAGTGAAGAAGTTTTCAACTCGTTCGAAAGGGACATTGCAGTGAATTACGAGGTAACTACCGGAAGGATATACGAGAACATGGGCCCACTTTTGCTGAAAGCTGATATGATACTCTCGGGTATGGACAGGCAGACTATGGAAGGCCCATTTGCCTATAGGATAATGGGCTATCTTTATATGTCTGAGATGGAGGTCGAAAACAATATACTTAAGATGAAGTGCAATTCAGAAGAAGATGCTTATAATACGGCAGACTTGATAAATGCTTATCTTTTGTCAAGGATAGCGATATGCAGTAAGAAAGATGTTTCTAAATACGCTCATCAGCTGGAAAAAAGGCTGGATCTTATGTCTTTGATATATCCAGAACAGAAGAATATATTTAAAGAATTCAAAGAAGGGCTCCCTGATGCTGTCTATTTTCTCAGAGAAGGATATTATTCCCTTATGGAAAAAGATATAAACGAGGAAGTCCACTCAGGAAATTTTCTAAAAGACCTTTTAAGTTCAAGCGTGAATAAAAACTATGAGCATATGGAAGAGACGCTGCTTAATTTTTCAAGACAGGGTGGAAAAAAGATAATCATGACTGCTCCAGGAGGATATTTTGATATGATGAAGTCATGCATGGAAGAGACGCTTAAGAAAATGCTTGATAAGATAGAAAAGAAGATTTCAGGAGATAATGTTCTTGTGGACTTTTCTCTGGAAGAATGCATAAGCATAGCCAGGGATAATGAGATTATGACAGACAAGAATATCAAAGAGAAGATAAAGAAGATAAAGAAGATATACGGCAAAAAAGAACTTAATTTTGCAAAAGATATGATGCCTGGCTCTTATAAAAAAGCAAAAGGGGACCTTTTCCTGCACGGCAAGCTGGGACCTGCTTATAGAAACCTAAGAAAAGGCAATATCAGTACAGCCCAGGATCTTCTTGATAATGTGTGGTATGCATTATATTTCAGAGTAGAAAATCCAAAGCTTGGCAATGTTGCCTATAATATCCAAAAAAGGATTGAAAAGAAAACGCTTGGAAATATGATAAAAGTACAGACAAGATATCTTAAGAACAGAGAAAAAGAAAAATATGACAAGATAAGAAGCATGGCATTTGAGTTTAATCTTGAGAATTTTATCATACCTTCTGAACAGCTGGAAAAGATATTTGAAAATCTGGAAAACAGGTATTCTAGTGCTCAAAGATAATCTTTATCCCATACATTAATGCTATACTTGTGATAAAAATAGCAAAAGAAGTATCTTGTTCAATACTTTTGACCTTATGGCCAGTGTGGATATGCTATAAAAGCTATCAAACTGACCACAAATGTTGCTGCTAATACTCAAAAGAGATCAGCTGCCAGCTTATTCCTCTATCTTTATCGCATCTACCGGACAGATGTCTGCAGCTTCCTGGTTGCAGCCTTTTTCTTCAACTTCTGGCTTTTTCGGATAAGCTTTTCCGTCCTTAAGCTCAAAGTTATCGCATGCTGAAACACATGCTCCGCATCCTATACATTCATCTGTCACTTTTATCTTATATGCCATCTTATCACCTTATTGATTTTTTTCTCTGTATTCTCAGTTGCTGCAGCATCCGCATCCTGGGCATCCGGGAGATTCTTCAGTGAATTCCCTGCCGCATATCCTGCATCTGTTTTTTTCTACTTCTTTTTCTTCCTTAATGTTCCCTATCTCTTCTTTGAGATATATGAGAACGCTGACAATAATGCTCTTGAGCCGTCTCCTGCCGCTATTATGGTCTGTTTTCCGGGCATGTCTGTTATATCTCCTGCTGCAAATATGCCCTCCTGTGATGCTGCGCAGGACTTATCGACCTTTATCTCGTTAGCTTTGTTAAGGTCCACGAGGTTTTCTACCATACCTATATTTCTTATATGCCCTATCTCTACAAATATTCCTTCTACATCCAGGGTCTTTTCCTCGCCATCTTTTTCATATTTAAGGCCTTTAACAAAATCATCTCCAAGAACCTCTTTAGTTTCAGCACAATTTATGACCTCTACCTTGTCATTTTCTGTTACTTTATCCATCCTTTCCTTGTCTGTCCCGGTAAGCTCGTCATTGATGTTAACTATGTATATCTTATTTGCGATATTGAGGAGTGTTTCTGCTGAACTCAGAGCGCTGTTGCCTCCCCCTATAACTGCGACATCTTTTCCTGAAAATAAAGGGCCGTCGCATGTTGCGCAATATGCTAATCCTTTTCCTTCAAGCTTTTCAGCTCCGGGAACATCAAGCTTTCTTGGAGATGAGCCTGATGCCACTATAACTGATCTTGCTTCAAACTCTTCTCCTTTTTTTGTCTTTACGATGAAATTTGAATCTTTCTTATCTACCTTTTCAACCTCATCTTCTTTCACGTCTATATCATACTGCTCCATGTGTTCATTGAACTTTTCTACTAGTTCCATGCCTGAAAGATTATAGAATCCAGTATAATTTTCTATGTCAGGACTCCACAATGTAAGCCCTCCGACATCTTTTGATATTATCTCAAAATCAAGGTTTGCTCTTGAAGCATATATTGCAGCAGTTATGCCTGCTGCTCCTGCTCCGATTATTATCAAGTCTTTCATATTCTCACCTCTATTTTTCAGGGCAGCTGCAGACTGTTATGCAGCAGCCTTCCGGACCGCAGATATCTTTTTTGCATTCAGGGCATGTCTTTATTATCCTGCTCTTGCATTCAGGGACATCCACTTCTATATCATATTCGCATTCAGGGCATTTTATGCTTGCTTTTACCATGTTTACCCCTCCAACCCAAGCTTTCCTTTTAGCTTGTCAGGATCATATCCTACAACAATCTCTCCTTCAATATCTATTACCGGAACGCCCATCTGTCCTGATTTTTCTATCATCTCTTTTTGTGCTTCTTTATCTGATGAAACATCTTTTTCTTCGTATTCAACATCATTCTCTTTCAAGAATTCTTTAGTCTTTTTGCACCACGGGCATGTAGGAGTTGTATATATTCTGACTTTTTTCATAAGCTATCACCTCTTCATCTAAAAAAGGTTATCATATAAATATCTTTCTTATCATATCATGAATATCAGGACTGAATATAGCACCACACCAAGGATAAAATAAAGAGGGCTTCCTTTTTTTCCGTGAGGCAGGGAATGTCTTGTTACAGTAAAAGACAATGCTCCTATGATGAATCCCATCAGGGAATAATATACCATCGGCTGCGATGCAGGGGTTATGTCCTTTAATACAAAGCTGGCAAGCAGCACCCCTATCAATGTAGAGGATGCTACTGCTACCCTCATGCTATTGATCTTCGGTGCATCGACAGGCAGAGTGCTTATAGATGTGTATAATAAGACGATCATTGAAAAAAGCAGTCCTTCTGTAAAGCTTTGACTGAAAAGGCTGACAATAACGATGCCTATAAAGATATGATAGATAAAAGATATCACTGAATCTTCAAGAGCAAGCTCTCTTAAAAGTTTTTCTTCAGGGGAATGTTGATAGATGTATTTCTCCACCAGGTGAAGTATGACAAATCCTGCAAGAACTGAGATAAAGAGATATTGACTTGTCTCAGCTGCGCCTATGCTGAATTTGGGAAAAAGATGAAGAAAGATATATGTTGTTGAGATGCCTGCTGAAAATGAAAACAAAGGGGAATATTCTTTTCCTGTCCTGCATCTTTGGCAGATAATCTCGCTGAAATAATGTGTTATGCTTATCAAGAGCCCAAAGATTATAGCTATATTGAACATTTTCCTCTTTTTTTCTATGTATTGTATAGTTCTTTTATATATCTTTTGTTAATCATAACTCCTGTTCCAGGGAGAAAGAATAATAACATTTTTATAGGATCTATCTTCCTGAATATTATAGGTGGTTAGAATAAGAATAATATCAGATTTGCATCTGCATTCAAAGCATTCAAGGGCAACTTCCAAAGATATGGATCTTGACAGCCTGGAGAAGTGGGGCAAGATAAAAGGCCTTAATCTGCTTGGCACAGGAGATTTTACTCATCCTGAATGGATAAAGGAATTGAAGAGTAAGTTGTCTGGTGATGAGACAGGAATATATAAGACTGCAGGAGGCATGAATTTTATACTTCAGACTGAAGTTTCTATGATCTATACTGACCAGGGAAAAGGAAGAAGGGTGCATAATGTGATACTGGCTCCTGACCTTGATTCTGTTGATCAGATAACAGATTATTTTAAGTCAAAAGGAAGGATCGATTATGACGGAAGGCCTATATTCAAGATAAGCTGCCCTGAGCTGGTTGAGAATATGATGCAGATAAACAAGGATATTGAGGTTATCCCTGCGCATATATGGACTCCTTATTTCGGACTGCTCGGATCAAAGACAGGATTTGATTCTGTAGAAGAAGCTTTCAGGGACCAGGCCAAAAATATTCATGCTCTGGAGACAGGGTTAAGTTCTGATCCTCCTATGAATTGGAGGCTTTCGCAACTGGACAAATATTCTTTAGTATCAAGTTCTGACTCCCATTCGTTCTGGCCATGGAGGATAGGAAGAGAGGCAATTATATTTGAGATGGAGGAGCTTAGCTATAAGAATATCATCAATGCTCTAAGGACTAAACAGGGATTGTGGGGGACCATAGAAGTGGATCCTGCTTATGGAAAATATCATTATGACGGGCATAGAAACTGCAATGTCTGCTTCTCTCCAAAAGAGACTGCTGCTGCTAATGGAATATGTCCGAAATGCGGAAAGCCCATGACTATCGGTGTTGAGAACAGGGTTGAAGAGCTTGCAGACAGAAAAGAGGGGGATAAGCCTGAAGATGCAAAAAAGTTTATGAGACTTATCCCGTTGCAGGAGATTATCTCTACTATTATGGGAGCAGGTATAGCAACCAAAAAAGTCTGGGCTGTGGCTGACTCTCTTATGAAACAGTTTGGATCAGAGCTGAATGTTCTGCTGAAAGCTCCAGAGGATGAGATCAGAAGATTTGCAGATGCAAAGATCGCTGAAGCGATAATGAAGAACCGAAAGGGAAAGATAAAGATAAGTCCGGGTTATGATGGTGTTTACGGAGAGCCTGTCTTTGAAGGGGATGAGAAGAAAAAGATTATACCTGAAAAGATGAAAAAAGAGGCTGCAGGCACCAGGCCGGCAAACAAAAAATTGCAGACAGGATTAGGAAGATTTTTATGAAAGCTGAAAAGGAAACTGTAAAAGAAAAGCTGGAAAGGCTTGAGAGATATTATGATGAAGAGCTGAAAAGAAAGGATAAGCTTATCGGGGAATTAAGAAGAGAGAATGAAGTCCTGTTCAAGTCAGCGATGAAAAGTTCTGATAAGATAAAAGACCTGACAGAAAAACTGGAAGAAACTATAAAGAATAAAACAAACGGTGATGATAATGACAAAAATGCTTGACACCATGGAGAAGGAAGAAAAAGCCTATAACAACATAAGATGCATACTGGAATTCTACAGGCATTGCCCTGTAACAGATAAGAAAGAGCAACAGATGTATCTGGGAGAGACCATATTTGACAAAGGAAAAGCAAAAGGAAAGGATTTTGAATCCCTAACCCATATAAGATGTTTTGGATGCGGCAGGAATTATTCTATAGAAGAAAAATTAAGATATGACTAAACATATAGTGTATATAGATATAAAACACAAACTATATAAAGAGCTTATTTTCTCTTATGAAGCATGGCAAAAAATGAAGAGTATTTTGAAGAAGAGATATACTATGAAGAATCTGCGTCTGATGCCGAAGATTCTAATGAAGATGAGTCTTCATTGGAAGATGATGAGATAAGCCCTGAAGAAGAAGCTTTTATGAGGGGCTATGAAGAAGCAGACAAAAAAGATTAGATAGTGTATTGATGTATGAGTTCTGCTTTAGATATTCCTATTTTGTTCTTTCTTGATATTTTTTATCTCTGATTTAAGGATATTACACCTTTCAAAATCTTCCTCAAGCAAAGATTGTGTTAAAAGGGCATGTTTTTCAAGAAGTCTTACATCCTGAGAAGGGTATTTTTTTAAATCTTTCATCATCATATCTATGTAAGGTGTCAGGACCTTATTTTCTTCTGATAATCTGTAAAGTTTTTTTCCTGTTTCAGACAGATATTCCTGATTGTTCTCTTTCTTGTGAAACATCTCGCTTATCACATCATAAAACTGGAATATCAATTCCTTCTCGTCTGCTATCTGTTCGAAGCCTTTATCTTTTGAGCTCTCCTGAGAGGTATATGAGCACATATACCTTATCGCGTCTCCCATAAGGATATGCTCGGAAAACATCAAAGGAAATTCTCCTGAGAATATGATATCTCCTTTTTTTGTGATTATATCTGCCTTGTTGTCGTAATAAGAATGCGAGATATCAAAATTTTGGAACATGTTTTTTGCCTGTTCTATCTGTTCTTTTGCTTCAGGGGAAATATCATCAGGCACATCCCTGAGATGGGCCTTTATATCGGTATCTGGTGCATAAGCTATGTCTAAAGCAACATATCCTGGCCCGCAATCTGTACTGTTTTTTTGGTAAATCTGGGCTATACCTTCTAATATATCCGGATTTCCTCTTTCAATATTTAGCATATCTTTTCTTACTAAAACTAGTTTAAAAAGATTGGGATTTTACTGCAGAGGTTAGCAACCATTAAGGCTAAACAAAAGATTTTTAAAATGATATCTGTTTTTTGCCGGTATGAACAAAAAAGTTTTGCTTTTGATATTTGCAGGGTTAATCCTGATAGCAAACATAACGGCTGCTGAGAACGAAAGCGTAGAGATAGTAGTGTTTTATGGTGAAGGGTGCCCTCACTGCTCTCAGCTTACATCTTTTCTTGATGATATCTCAGATGAGTATCCTGAGCTAAATGTGATATAGAAAGAGGTATATTTCAATGACGAGAACAGAGAGCTTTTT
>CAYXHN010000032.1:0-11241 GCA_964464955.1 uncultured Methanosarcinales archaeon | reverse complement strand
GAAGTTTCTGAAAAACTTTTGAAATTTCAGGAAATAGAGAACATACACGAGCTTTACGGCCAGTATGACATAATCATCAAGCTAAAAGCAGAGACAATGGAGGAGCTTGAAGAATTTATCCAGAAAAACATAAGGTCTGTCCCTGAGATAGAGGCAACAGAGACATTGGTCATAAGCGATGTGCCCAGGCCTGACTAGAACTCTTCATACTCAGACTCAAAAAGGTCATTTATTTTTTTTGCTTTTTTATCTCCTATCTTATTTATATTCCTAAGCTTTTCATGCTTTGCATTCGCTATCTTCTTTACTGTCCTGAACTTTTTCAGGAGCTCTTTTGCAAGATTGGGGCCTACATCAGGAAGCGAAGAGACAATATATTCCTGCTGCTCTTTTAATGTAGATGTCTTTTTTTCTGAGTGGGGCGAGAAGTTTTTTCCTGTCTCTTCCTGTTCTCTTCTTGCTATCGCAGCCAGAAGCGAAGCAGTCTCTCTTTGATTCTTTGTGAATAATGTGGGGATCCCATAGCTCACAGCGATAGTAGCGAGCATGCCGTTTATAGCGTTTGGATGTATGTTCCTCAGGGAGAAGATATTCTCCTCTCCTTCTATGATGACCAATGGCCTTTCAAAACTTTTTTTAAGCTGCTTTATCTGATCCAGAAGTCTGCCGTCTATTATAGAATTTACAAAATCCTCTGATTTTTTGAACTCGACACCGCACCTGCTGCTAAGAAGATAATCTGCTGTATCGAGCTGCTTAAGCTTTATCTCAGTATCATGGTCCATAAGTTCCTTTATCACTCCTGATGCCCTTTCCCTGTGGTCTGCAAATATCTTTACCTTTTCTTTTGGCTTTTCATAATCAGAAAGTTCCTGCTGCGAAGCGCTCTTAAGTATAAGCTTTGAGTTCAGCTCTTTCAGGTTCCTATACATCCTTTTCTCCTTATGATGGGCTGACCATCTGTACCCTTCATCCCTGGTCTTTTCAGTCATGAGGATAGTAACTTTTCCTTTTTCCAGCCTGCCGGTCCTTCCTTTTCTCTGGATAGTCCTTATGGCTGAGGGGATAGGTTCAAAGAATATTACCTCATCAACCTTTGGTATGTCAAGGCCTTCTTCCCCTACAGATGTAGCTACAAGCACGTTGAACCCTCCTTCTCTGAACTCATCAAGCATCTGTTTCTGCTGCTTTTGGGACATCCCTGTCAGGCCTTTTTTTGACTGGCCTACAAAAAGCTTTGCACTGCAGTTATCGATCCCATTGAGTATCTCTGTTATATTATGCGCATTATCCCTGTACTGGTTGAACACCATTATCTTCGTATCACTGTCCTTTTCTACAGACCTTTCGACAAGCTTCTGGAGCTCTATCAGCTTGGGATGCTGAAATCCTTTCTCCTGCATGGCCCGTGTTTTTATCAGTATGGTCCTGAATCCTGGATCAGAAGCGATATTCTTCACAGCTTTTGTCTTTGAAGACATGCCTTCTTTCTGTATCTTGGACAGGTACTCGTTCAATGCAAAAATTCCCTGCGTCTCCAGAAGCTCAAGCCCGTGCTGTATCTTCATTATCTCTGCAAGCACAGACACCCCGTTCCACAGGACAAAATCTCTTCCTGCAGACATGGCCTTTCCTCTCACTTCTGCCTGCAGCTTCAGCAGGTCTGTCTTGGACACAAAGTCTATGTTCTTTCTCTGGAGTATCCCTGATTTCTTCAGCCTTTCAAGCCTGGATCTCAGCAATCCTTTCAGCAGCTTCTGCAGCTCTTCAAACGGCTTTGGAAGGCTGACTTTTTTCCATTTAAGGTCCACCTCCTGGATATAGGGCTTTACATCAGGGTCTTCTTCTGTCCTTAGTTCTACAGACTCTATGAAAAGGTTGCCTGTTACTTCCTGTATCTTTTCAAGATCAGAGCCAGGAGAGGCAGTCAGTGCAAGTATCCTTGGAAAATCAGCTTTCTTGTTGTATTGTTTTGCTACAAACACATAAGCATAATCTCCTACAGCCCTGTGGGCTTCATCAAATACTATCAGAGAGACATCTTTCAGGTCTATCCTTCCTGAGATTATGTCATTTTCAAGCCCCTGGGGCGTGGAAAATATGACTTTGGATGTTTTCCACAGCTCCTGTCTTTTTTCAGGTTTTACAAATCCTGTAAACACAGCAAGCTCATCTTCAGAGATATCCATATGTTTCCTGAAAGTCTCGATATGCTGCTCCACCAGAGGCCTTGTCGGAGCAAGCACAAGTATCTTTGAATTAGGGTACTGGCTGAATCTCTGCGAAGCAAGCATCATGCTTACAGCTGTCTTTCCCATCCCTGTAGGAAGAACAACAAGAGTATTCTTGGAAGCTGCTGTCGCAAGTATGGTTTCCTGATACAATCTTGGTTTAAAATCTTTCAGCATTTTACCATCATAAATAAGATGCATTTAAATAGTTTTTCAGGGTATTTGAACAGTGGTTTATAAAAGCTCATAACTAGGGTTAGCTTTGAAAAATAGCAGTCTAACCGATTCTCTTCTTGATCTTTTTTCCAGAATTAGCAAATTCTTCTTCTATATCCCTGAGAGTTTCGTTTACCTTTTCTATGTCATTCTTTATGCTTGAGACCTCTTCCATCATCATCTCTCTGAAAGATTCGAATTCCGCGATAAGCTGTCCAAACTCTTCTTTTGTTACCATTTTTTTATCTAAGGGATATACCCTTCCTGATGCATCTTATAAGACAATACCCATGAAAGTATAAAGATTATAAGCACCACTTTCCTGTCGGCATTGAATGCTCCTATCATATAGCCCAGCAGGAACCCTGCGATTATCAGGAAAAACGCAAACAACGGCTTTTTCCCTGCTTTGCTGAACCACAATCTTCCTGTCATAAATCCTGCAGCCAGTATCACAAAATAACTTAGCCAGGGATTCTGTATAGAGATTGACACAAGGAACCCGGCAAGTATCAGCAGTATGAATCCTGCCTCTGCCCATTTTTTCCAGACAACCTCTGACCAGTCAGTCATGGCTGCCACGCCTCTTTTTCAAAATACACATAATAGAAAAATACTATCAGCAGTCCGATAACTAAAGCTGTGATCCAGGAATATATCTCCAGCACCACTGTCAGGATGGTGTAGATCAGTATGGTCCCGAAAAGAAATGCATACCACATCCTTGAAGCATAGAAAAGATAATGCCCGTCCAGAGGAGGGATCGGAAGCATGGTGCATACAGCAAGTATAAGATTAAATATGAATATGTTGTGAAGTATAGCCGGGCTGATAGGTACAAACGGAAGATACAGCTCTATGTTCTTGAAGATGGTCCCAAGGATTATGTTTCCGATAGGGCCTGTAAACGCGATTATTCCCATGGGAAAATAATTAAGCCCGTATCTGAATTTTCCCAGCCTGTGCTTTGCGATCATAGAGAATGATACTCCTCCTGGAACCAATACCCACCAGGTAAGCCCTCTTGTCAGGAACAGCAGGATAAGGCTGAGTATAAGGCCGTTCCACCCTATCTTGAAGTCTGCTGTAAATCCTGCATGAAGTGCAGCTATCTTCTGCACAAGAACATGGAAAAACACGCTCATCAAAGCTATGACCGTGCCTGAGATAAAATTTCCGACAGTCGTACCTGTCCAGCTTCTCAGCGAGAATACCAGTGCGATCACCAAAGATGCTATAAGGATGCCCTGCAGCTCTTTTTGGCTGAAACTAAGGTAATTTTTTATTTTATCTATCAATTCTCTCATTTTTTCAATACAATTGTTTTTTCTTTATAAACATTACTGTAGATTGCTGATTGGCTGGTATCTATAGGCTGCCCGTAATAATCCTCTGAAAAGCAGGACAAGCTCAGCTTATTTCCAGCTCATGCTTTGATCAATCATTCAGAGATTCTCTTGAAGCAGGCATCTAAAATACTATCTTCCCAAGCCCGCCCTGCTGGCATTCCAAACAGATAATTTAATAAAAGACAATATCCCTCTAAAACCCATGGCAAAAACACAACTATCAGCTTTAGAGATACATTATCTCCTGAAAGAGCTCGATATCCTGATAAATTCAAAACTGGATAAGATATACCATCCTAAAAAGAAAGAGATCATCCTTCAGCTGCATGTCCCTAACAAAGGAAAGCACACATTAAGCGTCTCTCCTGCAGCAGTCTTCCTTGCAGATTCAAAGCCTTTCGTAGGAGAGCCTTCAGATCTCTGCATGTACCTAAGAAAAAAGCTGAAAAACGCAAGATTGAGGTCTATCTCCCAGCCGGGTTTCGAGAGAGTAATATCCTTTGAGTTTGAAAACAAACAGGGAAAATTCAACCTTGTAGTAGAGATGTTCAGCACAGGGAACATCATCCTTGTAAAAGACAAAGAGATACTTACAGCAGCCGAATACCAGAACTGGAGCGATCGCACCATCCGGCCAAAAGAAGAATATATCTATCCTGCAAAAGAGCATAATTTTCTGAATATCAAAAAACCAGAATTAAAAAGACTGTTAAACGATACAGAAAAGGAATCTCTTGTAAAATGCCTTGCTGTAGATTTGAGCCTTGGGGGCACTTACGCAGAAGAGCTCTGTATCCTCTCCGGAATAGACAAGAACAAAAAGCCCTCTGAACTCAAAGAAAAAGATATCTCAGACCTCTTAGAAAAGATAAAAAAACTAAGAAGCAAAAAACCCTCTGCCTGCATAGTCGTCCAGAAAGATAAGACCGTAGACATAACCCCTTTTAAGCTGGAGTACTATTCTGATCTTAAGCAGGAAAATGCCCCTTCTTTCAACAAGGCCCTTAGCAGATATTTTTCAAAAAAGAAAACATCTGAGAAAAAAGCAGTCCGGAAAAAAAAGCTTGATAAGATAAGAAACATAATCCAGTCACAGAAAGACACTATAAAAAAGCTAGAAGAAGACATAAAAGAAAACAAGGAAAAAGCTGATAAGATATATGAAAACTACCAGATGATAGATTCCCTTCTTGATGAGCTAAAAGAGATCTCTAAAAAACACCCGTGGAAAGACATCCAGAAAAAGCTCAAAGGCCACAAGCTCATAAAACAGGTAAATCCCAAAAACAAGTCGATCCTTATAGAATTAAAATAAAAAAGAGCAGCTTACCATGTTTCCCGCGTAATGCAGTACTCGATGATACGGAAGCTTGCTTAACGGCTGTGTTCGAAATGGGTACAGGTGAACCAAGCTCCTATGGCCGCCTATGACTAAGGATTAATCCCTCCTTTTTAAAGATTTTGTTTTTTCAGGTTCAAAAACAGCAAGATATTTAAATGAATTTCTGAGATTCTAAGATAACCATGGCAAAAAAACCAGAAATGCCAAAAAGGAGGATAAGGTCAGCACCGGGACGGATAGCATTAGTTGGAAATCCTTTTGATATCTACGGGGGCTCGACAATAGCCCTTACTCTAAAAGATTTAAGGTCTTATGTTTGTCTTCAAAAGAATGATAAGCCTGAACAGGATATATCTTCAAAGATATTCAAGCCGGGAAACAACAGGGATTCCCAAAAACAGGAGCTTGAGCACGCAGTGATAGAAGAGCTGGACCTGCAGTATGATCATTTCAGTCTTTTTGATGTTTCTGATATGCCTTATGAGTCAGGTCTTGCAAGATCCACAGCAGCAGTTACAGCAATGATAAACGCTTTCAATGAGATGTTTGATCTTGGCATAAATGACAAGAGGGATGTTGCTGAATTTGCCTGGAGGGTAGAGAGAAAATTAGGAGTATGCGGAGGCCAGGAAAGATACGCTATAGCTCATGACGATGATGAAAGAGATTCCAGGATCCTGGAAAAAAGGATAAATGAATCAGACAGGAAGCTTGAGGATATCGAACACTCAAGGCCTGGAAAGCTTTTCTATATGAACTTTGCAGGAAGAGAATCTCACAGGTTTGACAATGAAAATTACGCTATAATAGAGAGATTAGATATCCCCCAGGACCTGAAGATCGCAGCAGCATATTCCAAAGCCAAAAAAAGCTCATTCGACTACCATAAGACCCTTAGAGAGATATACAAGAACAGTGAAAAAGGAAGAGATATAATATCAGAATACCGTGACAGGTCAGTTCTTGTAACAAACAAGGCCCTTGGAGAATTCAAGAGAAAAAGCACATCTTTAGAAGAGATAGGCAATGCAATGTCAGAATCACTTGACCTGAGGTTCAGCATGTTTGAAAAGCTGATAAAAAGCGATCTTGGAAACAGCCCTGAATTTAAATACGATGCTATCTGCAAAGAAAGCATAAAGATGAAAGAGATAGCAGAATCAAACAGAGCCTATGGTGTCAATCAGCCGGGCTCCAAATCAATAATATTTTTATATGATGACGAAATGCCTATAAGAGAGCTTGAAAAAAAAGGCTACCATATAATAAAGATACATGACAGGTGATAAAGATTAAAGCACTGGTACTTGCAGCAGGATACGCGACAAGATTATACCCTTTGACATTAAACCAGCCAAAGCCCCTTCTTGATGTCGGAGGAAAGCCGATAATGGATTACATAGTTGAAAAGCTTGAGCAGATAGATGAGATAGACACAGTCTATGTAGTTACAAACAACAAGTTCTATTCTCATTTTAAAGAGTGGGCAGATTCTTCAGGCTTCAAAAAAAACATAAAGATAGTCAACGATCAGACCATGTCCAATGAAGATAGGCTTGGAGCTGTAGGAGACATGGCTTACGTGGTTGAGCATGAAGACATAGATGACGATCTTTTTGTCATAGCAGGAGACAACCTTTTTGATTTTTCACTGCTTCCTATGGTTAATATGTTCAGGGAATTGGGTTCTACAGTGATAGCAGGAAGAAAAACTTCTAAAGAAGAGATAGCCGGAAAATACGGCAACATAATCACAGACCAGGAAAAGAAGATAACTGCTTTTGAGGAAAAGCCGGAAAACCCGAGATCAGACATAGCCTCTACTGCATTATATCTTTTCAGCAAAGAAGCTATCTCCTCTCTTAAGCAGTGCATAGAAGAGCAGGGCAAGCCTGACAACTCAGGAGATTTCATAAGATATCTCTCAGAAAAACAGGATATCTATGTCCACATACTCGAACAGGGCTGGTTTGACATAGGCGGCAAGGAAGAGCTGGAAACTGCAAGAGAGAAATATTCTAGCTGAATTTCTTTATAGCCTTTGCTATAATATATACAGACACATCTCCAAGGCTCCACCATATCCTTGCAGCAAGAGATATAACTATCGCTACAGGAGCAGGCGTAAAATTCTGCAGTATAAGGACTATAATCCCTTCTCTTACACCCAGCCCGGCAGGAGTTATCAGGAATAAAAATCCTGCAGCCCATGCAAGCGCGAAAGTTCCTATAAGCAAAGGTATGAGATAAATATTTATGCTGTACAGTGACATTACCATCAAAGAAAATCCGATCCCTATCACTGCCCATGCACACAGAAACAATCCTGATGTTTTTAGCAAATCTATATATCTTAGTTTTATATTTTCTTTCTTCTTTTTCAGCAGCCTAAATAGAGTATTTAATATCAGGTTAAAGATTCTCGGGTGCATGATGATGATTACCGATACAAAAAACAGCACTGCCAAATATATATTTATGAATCTAAAAAACGGATATATAAATACCAAAGCAATAGAGAAAGCAGCAATAATTTTTATTCCCTGCTCTACTAAAAAACTCAAAAGATTCTTGGTCCTGTCTTTTTTTATAAGATACATCCTTCCTGCAGCAGGCCATATCATTCCAGGGATATATTTTCCAAGCCCTGACACTGACCATATGTAAAAAGATTTTTTCACAGTGATTTTCTTTCCCATCTTCAGAAGTATGAATCTCCAGGCGTAAGACATTATAAAAAATCCAGAACACAAAAACAAGATAGAGATTATAAAATAAGATATGTTCAGGCTAAATTCATAATTTTGAAGCTGGTTCCAGCTTAGATGCAATCTTAATCCAAGATAATAGATTATTATAAATCCGATTATCAGTTCTATCATCAGATATATCTTTTTCTTGTCCATCTTAATAGCTCAAATTTAATAGGTCTCTAAAAAATCCTAATTTTACTTTTCTTCTGATAAATGAGTATATATAATATCTTCTTTTTGAAAAATAATGCCAAAACTGAAGAGGGATCTTTAATTTTCTTTCTATCTTAAGCAGCAGAATATAAAAGAGACTCACTTTCTTTCTGCCATATCTTTTTTTATAGCCAAGTTTTTCCATCAATTCTCCACAAATATTCTCTATCAGTATTACCTGCCTTTTATCAAGCTTTGACATCCATTTAGAGATACTTCTCTTGTCTACAGGTTTACTCAATTTAGAGTGTATATTGCTGTAATACCAGCCATACTCTTTTTTTGACCTGTAATACTTTAGCATATTCTTATCAAATCCTATCTCAAGAAATCTGCATATTCTTTGAAGCTCTTTCTTTGTATCTGATACCAGATCCTCATATCTTATCTCAAGAACATCTTCTGGATATCTTTCTTTTAACATAATCCCTTTTTTGACATCATTGATCCACCTTCTTGAGCCATACAATACATTGCTCTGATGAACATCGGATTCTATGAGTGAACTCACCACAGCTCTTGGATCCCTTATCAAATGTATAAATTTAGCATCAGGATAATACTTTTTTAATAATCTTCCATATCTGATGAATCTTGGGGTTTTCTGCCCCCATATCTCTTTTTTGTTTTTATCTGTATAAATCTCATGGACATTATCGATAAGCCCTTTCTTTTCTTTTGCACTTTCAACCATTTCCGGTTTTAGTTCTATCCCCCACTCTTTTATCTCATACTCATCCAAGATAAGTTTTTTAAGAATCTGGATCGGTTTTTCTGATTTAAGATAGTCTATTATAAACAATGACTCCAGAGGTATGGCTATATCTTTATGACTGTTAAGCATGCTTCTCAATAATGTAGTCCCTGACCTTCCGCACCCCACTATAAAGAAGGGAGATATCATCTTGCCCTCATATCAGCCAGGAATCCAAACAATATTATCTGCAGGCCAGTAGAAAGCAATATCAGCATCAGGAACATCAATCCAAGATGCCCCCCTATACCTGATGAAAGATGCAGGTATACAAAATACAGTCCTATCAAAAATCCTGCTCCAAAAAACAACGAGCCGATCCTTCCAAAGAACCTTAAAGGCTCAAAATCCCTGTATATCCTTAATATATTTATCCATGCTTTTATCGCATAATCAAAAGGATTCTTAAAAAGCTTGCTTGGCCTGGTCTTTCTTGTCCTGATAGGCATCTCCCCTATATTCATCCCTTTTTTTCCAGCCCTTATCAGCTGCTCCTGCGTATATGTAAAATTGTTGATCAATGGAAGCCGGGCAACTTCTTGTGTAAATGCTCTGAATCCTGTAGTTGTATCAGTCATCTTGGTCTTAAGCAAACTGGAAAAAATTCTTGCAAAAGCCATGTTCCCCCATCTTTTCATCAAAGAGCCTGAATAGTTTCCTTTCCCAAACCTGCTTCCCAAAACAAGATCATATCCTTCCTCTATCTTTCTTATCATCTTAGGGATATAGAACGAAGGATACTGGCCGTCAGCATCTGTATGAACAATAATGTCTGCATTAAGATCTATACAGGCTTTCATCTCATTCTTGAAAGTTTCAGCAAGCCCCATGTTTTTTTTGTTAGAGAAAACAACAGCTCCTGCTTCCTCAGCAATCTTAGAAGTATTATCTTTGCTTCCATCATCAAATACGACTATCTCAAATTTATGCTTTACAGGCTTCATCACAGCCTTTATCTCTTTCACCATCCTTCCTATGGTCCTTTCCTCATTATAGGCAGGGATAGTTATTACAGCTTTCATAAGATTGTTTAATTTTCATCTATTTAAAAAGCTTATTTTATTTCCACAGATAGCATTTTAGATAGATTTTTAAAATATAATCCCACTTCAGCCGCTATGGGAGAATCAAATCTTTTAAGAAGGCTGATGACAGTTTATTTTTTCACATTAACTGCAGCACCTATAAGCTATCTTCTCAGGATATTATATGCAAGAAGCCTTTCAGTAGAAGCATACGGTGCTTTCTATGCAGTCCTTGCTTTTCTTGGATTGATAGGCATGTTCAATGATTTTGGCATGAATCCTGCTTTAGTATATTATCTTCCTAAGTTCATAAAAGAAAAAGCTTTTTCAAAGATAAGATCTGCAGTATCTTTGGTTGCATGCATAGAACTAGTAAGTTCTATAGTCATACTTGCAGTAATCTTTTCAATTAAAGATTTTTTGGCAGTATCTTTTTTCAAGACAGAACTTGCATTGATCATACTCCCTATATTTGCATTTGTATTCCTGTTTGAGAATATTGTCACATTGATCAACAACATCTTCAAGGGCTATAGGAAAGAGCTTTTCTACTCTTCTATGAATCCGGTAAGGCTGTTGATGGTCCTGATATCTTCCTTCATCTTCTATCTTATATTTGATGAAAACCTGCTGATAGTATTTTCTCTCATCTGGGTATTGAGTTTTTTATTCTCTATCTTTATCTATGCTTTCCCTCTTGCAAAAACTTCTCCCTGTCTGATAAAACAAAAGCCTATCCTGGATAAAGGAGTTTCTTCAAAACTTTTCAGATATGGATTTTTTGTGATGTTCAGCTCAGTTGCAGGCATGGTCCTTGGCAGGCTTGATGTTCTTATGCTTACATATTTTGAAGGGGTCTCATCAGTAGGTATATATGAGATTGCCCTGCCTCTTGCCACGATAATACTTGTAGCTATAAAGCCTGTAACCTCTTTCCTCTTCCCGAATATATCCTATTTTTACCATTCAGGGAATTTTGATGAGATAAAGGCGATACTTCAGGCATTATACAATACAGGATTATTCTTGTTCCTACCTGTAGGGTTGATATTTTTCTTATTCCCTCAGGAGATCATAGTTGTTCTTTTCGGAGCTAAATATGCTTCAGCCCAGACAGCATTAAAGATACTAGCTATAGGATTCATCTTTAGAGGCTTTTCTTCATTGAACTTTTCTATAACTGACGGCATAGGGCAGGTAAAGAAAAAAGGATACCTGATATATATGGGAGCAGGCCTCAATATAATCTTAAATCTGATATTGATACCCCTCTACAGCATAGAAGGCGCAGCCTTTGCTACATCCATAAGCTTTTTTTTCATGTTCGTGGCCACCGGGCTGGAGGTGATCATCGGCAC
>CAYXHN010000031.1:658-11258 GCA_964464955.1 uncultured Methanosarcinales archaeon | reverse complement strand
AAAGAAAAAAGTTAGAATATAAAGAAGTGTAAACTAAATATCAAATTGAACAATTCAAGAAATTCAATGATCCTGCCAACAGCCTTTTCAGCACTCATATCAGTAGTATCTATAATAAGATCATAATGGATTTTGTCATGATAATCAAGTTCATAATATTTCTTGTATCTTTTTCTTTCAGACTCTTCCCTTCTTCTTATATTCTCTTTAGTATTCTCAAGATTGACATTGTTCTCTTTTCTTATCCTGTCAGAAAGAACTCTTTTCGCTCTTTCTTCAAAATCTGCATCAAGAAATATCTTTACAGAATCTGGTATAAAATGGAAACTTAATCTTCCGTCTATGACAAAATTGTCTTTTTCCCTTCCAAGTTCTATCTGTCTCTGGTCAAGTTCTTCGTCTAAACCCATGTCTTTCTCAGCTTCAGCGCTCAGCTCTAACAGAGAGATCTTCTTTTCCTCAGCCATATCCCTCATCAGCCCGCCTACAGAAAAATGCTCATATCCCAGTTTCTTCGCCAGCATTCTTGCAACAGTAGATTTTCCAGAACCTGCTGTGCCGCTGATGGTTATTATCATTATCCTGAAAAATTAGCAGCAGTTTATATATTTAACTGATACTCTGGCTTATCAGGTTCATTGTAGAGCTCAGTAGGAAGCCCGCCTTTTTCCAATATCATAGATTTAACTCTTTCTGATTCAGAATCTCCTTTATAATCCTGTTTTATCGCATATTGGTCAAGAAAAGAAAGATATTCCTTTTCTTCAGAAACAACCTCTATGAGCCGGCTGATATCTTCTTCATAGAACCTTCTTGATCTTTCAAGAGCAATGATCTCTTTCTTTATAACATCATTTTTGGTTTCTTCGATTGCTTTCATTTGAAAAAGAATTATTCTCTATATTTAAAAGATTTATTGTTTTTTGATGTCTTTAAACAAGGAGATATTTAGCCTGCCGGACATTATCATCCTCTCTTCAGGATTATATCCCTGAAAATTAAATGAATATTGTGGAAGATCTCTTTTGTTCTTTGCAGGGATATCTTCTTTCTGATTGATGACAGAGGTATACTGGCCGCCCCCATTCAGATCGTCTATAGGATCAAAAAAATCAAGGTCCATGCTCCTATAGAATCCAAGCCCGCTTCCTTCTATCTCAGATACATTGATCAATGCTTTGGATATCATGGCAGAAGCAAGATAGCTTCGGGGGACATGATCCTTAAAAAGCCCATTTACCAGGCCTATACTATCCAAATAAGCCCCATAATCCTCTCCAGATATATTTCTTTTAAACTTATATCCATCTATTCTTTCGGCTTTTTTCTTTGGTCTGAAATCATATTCAAGATTAAAAGCTCTTGATTCTTTTTCTTTTGCATTGTTAAATGTAAAGCATTTCATCTTTTTATCTATCTTATCTAAAAGCTCAGAGTTGTTTTCTGGATCATGTATAAACCTTCTTTGATCCTCATCCAGATCTATTACACATTTAATATAACTGCCCAGATCAACAGGATTGACAAATCTTTTGATGTTCATGCTTGTTATAGGCAGGTTGTAAAGCCCTTCTATTGCTTCTTCTGCTAATGATATCATCCACATTCCCGGAGCTATCGGTTTTTCAAATCCTGTTTTTTCAGAAATCTTTTTTTTCTTAAAATCTCCTCTGTAATGGAGAGGGTTTGGATCAAGCGCCTTAAAACAGGCCTCATTATCAGTATAATATCTTTTAGATACCCATTTTCCGTCTTCTGCATGTGGTCTGAGATTTTCAGGATTATCTACGATTTTCTCCAATTCCTGCGGATTCTTTGATTGAAATTTCGTCATGATACTCCCTCAAAAACATATATTGTATATATTTTTACTATTTATAAGTAAATAACCCATATATAAACCTTTTGAAAAATCAGGTGTTCAAATAAGCAAATATTAGAAAAACTTAAAAATAACCACGATATCCGCTAACTACTTGAAAATAAACAATAGAGGGTGATTCTATGACAAGAAACGATGTACAACCTATTTTCATATTACCTGAAAATACACAAAGAACAACAGGAAGGACAGCTCAGAGAACAAACATAACAGCTGCAAAGTTAGTTGCAGAGACTGTCCGGACAACACTGGGCCCGAAGGGCATGGATAAGATGATAGTAGACAGCACAGGAGATGTGACTGTCACAAATGATGGAGTTACTATACTTGAAGAGATGCAGATAGAACAGCCGGCAGCAAAGATGGTTGTTGAGATAGCCAAGACCCAGGAAGACGAAGTGGGAGACGGCACAACAACTGCAGTTGTTTTGGCTGGAGAGCTGCTTAAACAGGCAGAAGAGCTTCTCGAACAGGAGATACATCCTACCATAGTAGCAAAAGGATATAGGCTGGCTGCAAGAAAATCACAAGAACTGCTTGATGAGATAGCAAAGCCAGTAGCATTAAAAGATAAAGATATCCTTAAAAAGATAGCTATGACTGCTATGACAGGGAAAGGGGCAGAATCAGCAAAAGAGATACTTGCTGCATTGGCAGTAGATGCAGTAAAAGCAGTAGCTGAAACAGAGGACAAGAATATATATGTTGATCTCGGAAACATAAAGGTAGAAAAAAAGGTAGGCTCTATTGTTGAAAATTCAGAGCTAGTAGATGGCATAGTTCTTGATAAGGAGAAGGTCCACCCAGGCATGCCCAGGATCGTAGAAGATGCAAAGATAGCCTTGATAGATTCGGCTATTGAGATAAAGAACACAGAGATGGATGCAAAGATAAGCATAACCGATCCTTCTCAGATGCAGGCCTTCCTTGATCAGGAAGAGAACATGCTTAAGAACATGGTTGCTAAGATTGTCAATTCAGGAGCAAACGTTGTCTTCTCGCAGAAAGGTATCGACGATACTGCCCAGCACTTCCTTGCAAAACACGGGATATATGCTGTAAGGAGAGTAAAGCAGTCTGACATGTCATCCTTGGCAAAAGCCACAGGAGCAAGGATCATAACCAACATAGAGGATCTCACCAAAGAAGACCTTGGAAATGCCGGCATGATAGAAGAGGCAAGAGTCGGAGAAGAAGAGATGACCTATGTAAAGAAATGCAAGAATCCTAAATCTGTCACACTTCTTGTAAGGGGAGGAACAGAACATGTTGCAGACGAGATAAAAAGAGCTGTTGATGATGCTATAGGAGACATAGTTGCAGCATTAAAGACAGGCCAGGTTGTTGCAGGCGCAGGCGCTCCTGAGATAGAACTTGCCAAAGGACTAAGAAAATATGCAGGATCATTAAAAGGAAGAGAACAGCTTGCAGTCCAGAAATTTGCAGATGCTGTAGAGATAATCCCAAGAACATTGGCTGAAAATGCAGGCCTTGATCCGATAGATGTTATTACTGATCTTAAGGCAGGCCACCAGAAGGGGAAAGTCACAGCAGGAATAAACGTCTTTACAGGAAAAGTCATAGATGCCTGGAGAGAGGGAGTGATAGAGCCTCTGAAGATAAAGACTCAGGCTGTAAATTCGGCATCAGAAGTGACAACCATGATCTTGAGGATAGATGATAACATAACAGGCAATGTTGATGCAGCTGCAAAACAACCTCAGATGCCTCCAGGAGCAGGAGGAATGCCTCCAGGGATGGGCGGCATGGGCGGCATGGGCGGAATGCCTGATTATTGATTTTTTTTATTTCTTTTTTTGATAAAACTTATAAATGATTTCTTAACACCTCAATCATATGTCTGATATAAAAGCAGTAATATTTGATTATGGAAATGTTCTGGCAAGAGTAGATAAGAGTAAGTTCATGAGAAGATTAACCGATCACACTGATATGCCCTATGAAGAGATATCATCGATATTATATCCTGCGGATTCTTTTGACAGCTATTCTTCTATAACTGCTGACTATGAATCAGGCAATATAAGCTCAGAAGAATTTTTTCAAAAAGTCAAAGAGGTATGCAGGCTGGATATGGATATTGAAGATTTCAAAAAAGCATATACAGATATATTCCATCCTATCGGCTCAAGCATAGAGCTTGCAAGACAATTAAAGCCTGATTATAAACTTGGGCTTTTGTCCAATACAAGCGAATGGGATTTTCAGGAAGAGATAAGAAAAAATGAAGCCTTCCACCTGTTTGATACTGTAACTCTCTCTTATGAGGTAGGAGCTATGAAACCCTGTAAAGAGATATTTGATGATGCACTGCAGAAACTTAAACTCCCCCCTGAGCAGTGTCTTTTCATTGATGATATCCCTGAATATGTAAGGGCTGCAAAAGGCTGCAAACTGAATGCAATAACCTACACTGGCGCAGACCATCTAAGAGTGTTCAGATCAGATCTGAGTATGTATGATATAGGTTTCTATAATCTGAACTAATACTCCATTATTCTTCCTTTTTTCATGAGATCGTATTTAAGCATGATAAAGGTAGCTATTCCTTCAGTTTCTTTGTCTAACGGATGAGATAGCAGTTCTTTTATATTCTCTTTAGACGACAAACCAGAGATATAGCTGTTAAACAATTCTTCACCCAGCATATAGCCCTGATAGTATTTGTGGAACTCATAGGAAAACTCATCCTTCTCCAGAGTATCTAGATCTATCAATTTTCCTTCGCCCCTTTCCTGCAGAGGCATAGGATCAGTATAATCTCTAAGGATATTTTCTCTTTCAGGTTCTATGAGCTTAGAGCAAAAGAATCCGAACATCTCCTTGATAATGTCCAGCCCGAACCTGTCAATATTATTCTTATCCCCTGCCTTCATCCCTGAACTTGTAAGGTGTATAAAATGCCCTGCTTCTTCTGCAATCACCCCAGGATCATACTCAGCTATAAGGATCATACTTGGCTTTTTGATATAGGTGCTTCTTCTTTTTGTTTTTACTTCATTAAAACAAGAGAGATATTTATGCCCCATAAAAAGGTCTTCAAATCTAAGCTTTTTTCCGACCCAATGAGATTCAGGATAATATGGAACATTCACGCCCAACTCCTCTGATATACTGTCGATACATTCATAAGTAGATTCTTCTACCTTTCTCTGCATATATTTATATCCTGGCATATCCGGTTCTGGAATAGAGGTTATTTATAAACTTGGTTGTATTTGCAGGCAATATCATAATTACTCATCTATCTAAAATTTACCAGATTTTGAGGATAGATGCATCTATACCCTGAATTGCTGCATATTTGCACAGCAAACCAGATATACATTCTCAGGCTGACAATGTCCCTATGCTGTAATGGATAGTTTCTTTCAGAAGAGAAGGCTATCCAAAAAACCCAGACTAATCAAAAAGTTTATAAACATACTTGATAAATTACTATACTATAATTAAAAAAGGTGGTTTGGATGGCAAAAGAAGAAGAATATGAACTAACTCCTCATAAGACTCTCGGAGGTATCAAAAAAGAGCTTGCAGAGCTGAAAAAAAAGGCAGCTGCAAAAGAATCTGTTTCTCAGGAAACTTTGATGAAATCTATAGATAACCTTACAGGCAGTATCAACGGCCTCCTGGGTTTGTTTAAGGAAGCTTCAGAAGAGATGAAAGTTGAGGAAGAAGCAGAGCAGGAGCTGAAAGAGAAGATAGATCCTTTGATGGATCGTGTAGAGGAGATAGAAGATGAGAATAAGAAGATAGCAGAGGGAATAGTGACTTTAGCTAATATGATAAAAGAAAGGATCCCTGAAAAGTCTGAGAAAAAACCAGGATCCAGACCTCAACCACCTAAGCAGCAGCAGGGATTCAGCCCAAAACCTAAAAGTTCGCAGCCAAAACCTTTTAAACGGCCGCCTCAACCATCTGCAAAGAGTGCACCTATGCCTGCAAAAGAAAAATATCCTTTCGGAAGCCCATCCTCGCCTCGTCCGCCTGGAAGCCCTTTACCTTCACCATCCTTAAAGCCTGAAGCTCAGACTTCAGCACCAGCAGGACCGAATCCTCGGGCCCAGCAGCCAGGTCCGTCGCAATCACCTTTCCAGAGCACATCCCCTAGGATACAGCAGAGACCAGGACAACAGCCAGGACCTTCTGCTCCAGGAGAGATGCCGCCTTTGCCGCCTTTGCCTGAGAAAAAAGAAAAGAAAAAAGGTTTCATGGATAAGCTATTCGGCAAAAAATGAGTCCAGACAAAAGCTCGAGAAGGGCAAAAAAATTTATGAAGCATGTTCTTTCAGCAGCCAAACGGCAGGAAGATAAGAAAAAAGCAAAGCAGGACCTGGACAGTCATGTTAAAAAAGTAAAAAGATTAACATCTTCTAAAGCTAAAAAAGAGACAATCAATGCAGCATTAAAAGAACTTGATGAAAAGCTGAAGACTGTCCTTGAAAAAGAAGGAAAACTCATTACCTTCTCAGAGAAAAGCCAGGCTGAGACATCCCAGCTCAGGGAATACATCTCCCAGCTGGAAGATAAGCTGCTTGATCTCGGAAAAAGAGACATCGGCCTGATCTCAGACCTCAAGAACAGGATAAATCTTCTTGAATCAGAGCTTGAAGAGGCTCAGAGAGAAAGGCAGCAGAGTTCAGAAAAAACATCAGAGATCAGCAGCAGCATAGTTGAGCTAAAGAACAGGCTTAACCATCTGATAGATATCAAGACACAGAGAGACAAGAGGTTTGAAGAGGTAGAGGAAAGGATAAAAGAAGAGGTGACTGACAGCTATCAGGAGCTTCTTTTGATAGAAGACCGGCTCAACAGGATGGAATCAGCATATAAGGACATGGAGCAGAAAGGTTATGACAAGAGCATGCTTGAAGAAGTTAAAAGAAAGATCAGAGCTTACAGAAAAAAACTTTCTTCAAAAAAAGCAAAACTTGAAAAACAGATGCCTTCCCTAAAAGAACACGATATTCCTAAGATAACTGAAAAACAGGAAAAGCTTTCTCCTGAGCCAAAAAAAAAGGAGCCTCAGATAAGGCATGATGTCATGTTCGGGGTGCCTGCTGAATCAACCCCTCCAAAAGATCAGGGAAATCTTCCTCCGCTGCCCCCTGCACCTAAGATTCCAAAAGAGAACAAAGGGATCATACAGAAGATAAAGGACATATTTTAAGATGCAGATAACAGCGCTGGCAGTATTTTTGAGAGATGGCATGATACTGCTTGAACAAAGAAAGAAAAAAGAGGATAACTATGCAGGACTATGGGCTCCCCCCGGAGGCCATAAGAGGCTTTCAGAGACAATTCTTCAGACTCTGAAAAGAGAGATGAAGGAGGAGCTTGAGATTGATATCCAGAAAGCAGATCCTCTAGGGATAATAAAAGACATAGACCCTACATCCAGGGAAGAGTTCCATCATCATGTCTTTTTATGCAGGATATACAACAAAAAGCCCAAAAAGACAAACGAACAGAAAAAGATAAGATGGTTTTCGATAAAAGATCTCCCTGAAAACACTGCAGGCCATCTTAAGAAAATTAAAAAATTGATAAGGTGAAAAATATGACAAACAAAGAGCAAAGAGTTGGAGTTTTTGTAGATGTGCAGAACCTATATTATTCTGCAAAGCACTTGTACAATTCAAAAGTTAATTTTACGAACATTTTGAAAAGATCTGTAAATGGAAGAAAACTGATAAGAGCATTTGCATATGTGATAAAGACAGAAGCGATGAAAGAGAAGACCTTTTTTGAGGCCTTAGAAAAGATAGGATTTGAGATAAAAGCAAAAGATCTCCAGATATTCCATGGAGGGGCAAAAAAAGGAGACTGGGACGTAGGGATATCCATGGACGTCATAAGGATGGCTCCTAAGCTGGACACAATAGTGCTTATTTCCGGAGATGGAGATTACAAGGAGCTTCTGGAATACGCTAAAGCTTTAGGCTGCCGTACAGAGGTTCTTGCATTCGGAAGATCTGCTTCATCAAGGATAAAAGAAGCTACAGATGAGTTTGTGGATCTGGAAAGCCAAAGAAGAAAATATACTATCAGCAGTTCCAGAAGGTCTTCAGGCAAGAGTTCTTCAAAAAAGTCCTCTCAGGCATCAGGATCTACATCAGGAAAAAGATCTTCAGGTTCTTCAGATAAGACCTCTTCAGGATCAGGCTCAAAAGGCTCTTCTAAAGCATCTGCTTCAAAAAGCTCTTCAGCTTCAGGATCAGGCCAAAAAAAGCCAAGCAGATCATCTGCTTCAGCAAGCCAGAGTTCTACAGCTGCAGGATCTTCAGAACCAAAAGCGCCCCCAAAACCTGCATCTTCAGCTGAAAAGCCGATGCCAAAGCCTGAATGATGCTGTCTAAAAAGAATGTGTCTGTTGCATTAGCAGCAGTCTTTCTTATTTCTTTTGTTTTCCTTTTTTCATTCAGAAGCAATATGTTTGATATCGATATCTATGAAAAAGAATTTGACAACTATGACCCTCCTGTAGAGAACAGGCTCCAGATAGCTCAAAGATTATTATTGTTTCTGCAGGGAAAAGATGCAGATATCTCCTCTTTTTCTGAAAAAGAAAGATCCCATATTGAAGATGTAAGAAGACTTGTCAGGAAAGGGAACTATATCCTGATAGGATCACTCGCATTTTTTATAACATCTCTTGTTTACATTTATCATCTCAGCAAAAAGAATTTCCTGAAAAACCTTTCCAACATACTTTTTACAGCAGGCGCATTAGCTTATCTTAAGCTTGCTGCATCCTTTGTTTTATATCTCAGTTTTGGATCTTCATTCTCTTTATTTCACAGGATATTTTTCACAGGCAACTGGCAGTTTCCCTCTCACTCACTGTTGATAACGCTTTTCCCGCAGCAGTTCTTCTCAGGAATGTTCATCAAGATAATGGTGGATATATTTACATATACAAACATTATTATATTAGCAGGGATACTCATCAGATTAAAAACAAGGAGGATAAAAAAATGATACTCATAAATTTCAAGACATACGAGCAGTCAACAGGAAATAATGCTGTTGCTCTTGCAAAACAGTGCGAGCAAGCTGCTGTTGAAGCAGGGAAAAAAGCTATAGTGGTTCCGCAGGCTGTAGATATCTTCAGGATAAAGCAGGCATGCACCCTTCCTGTATATGCTCAGCACGCAGATGAGATAGATTTCGGTTCCCATACAGGCCACATGCTTATCCAAGCCCTGAAACAGGCAGGAGCAGGGGGAGCTATAATAAACCATTCTGAGAACAGGATTTCCATGGAAAAGATAGGCAGGATAATAAAAAAATGCAAAGAAAAAGACTTTCAAGTTTTGGTATGCGCTCAGGATCCTGAAGAGGTAAAAGAGATATCAGCTTTAGATCCGGATTATGTAGCTTACGAGCCTCCTGAGCTGATAGGGGGAGACATCTCTGTATCTTCTGCAAAGCCTGAACTCATCACAGAATCAGTAGAAAAAGCAGGAGGCATCCCTTTGATTGTCGGAGCAGGAGTAAAGAATAAAGAGGATGTTAGCATAGGCAGGAAAATGGGAGCAGAGGGTATACTGGTTGCTTCTGGAGTTGTAAAATCTGATAATCCAAAAGAAGCAGTGCTTGATCTGATGCAAGGATTATAGTTTTATCTTTTTCTTAAGATGCATTGATCATGGAGGTAAGATGATCCTGTATATTTCTCTTGCCGCATCTATTCAAAGATCAGAAGCGGCTTAGGCTAAGCACCCATATCATAGGAAAAAGCTGGAACTCAATATACTTGCTTTCCCCATATTACAGACCATATCCTTCTTAGATATTAGCATTGAAAGATCCTGATTGCAGGACAAATATTTGACCTAAAGATAAAGGCCGATCCTCTTCACTAACAAAGCAGATCCCAATAACAACATTTTTATAGTTATATCTTCACAATCTGCATATGTTTACACATAATATCGACCCAACCCTTCTAAGCCTTGGGCCTTTTGAGATAAGGTTTTATGGGATAATATATGTTCTTGGAATATTGGCAGTATATTTCACATTAAAGCATTTCTCTAAAGAGCTTAACATAAAAAAAGATGATGCAGATAACATAACATTATACCTTGCTTTTGGATTGATAATTGGGGCGAGGCTTTTTGAGGTTATTGTCTGGAATCCGGTGCATTATCTTTCAGACCCTCTGCAGATATTTGCAGTATGGAACGGAGGCATGTCATTCCACGGTGGGCTGATAGGGATACTCGCAGCAGGGTATTATATAAAGAAGAGATATGATCTAAACATAGCCCTGCTGGCAGACATCCTGGTTATGCCTCTTGCTTTCATATTGGCGATGGGAAGGATTGCCAATTTCATAAATGCAGAGATAATCGGGATAATAACAGATGTTCCATGGTGTGTTAACTTTCCGGATAAAGGAGGGTGCAGGCATCCTGTCCAGATCTATGGCGCATTTGGGAGAATGGTTTTAGGAGTATTTCTTATAGGGATGTACAGATACAAAAGATTAAAGCCCGGATTCATCTTCTGGACATTCACATTATTGATGGGGCTGGGAAGATTTTTTACAGATTTCTTAAGGCAGGACATCAGATATCTTTATCTAAGCACAGGGCAATATTTAAGTATCATGATGATATTTATATCAATATTTATAATATTCAGATATTATAAAGAGGTTTTAAGATGAAAAAACACACAAAAAGCTTC
>CAYXHN010000031.1:0-648 GCA_964464955.1 uncultured Methanosarcinales archaeon | reverse complement strand
AGAGAAGAACTGAAGAAGAGATCATTGCTTGCGATATCCGGAGCTTTTGCTCTGGTAATAGCCTTGGCATGGAATGATGCTATAAAACACACTGTCAACAGCTTTGTCTTAAGGCTGGGTATTCCTGAAACAGCATATATGTATAAGATAATCCTGGCATTGATGATAACTGCTGTTTGCATAGTAGGGATATTCATAACTTCCAGATACAGCATAGAAGAGAAAAAGAAATAATGGTATACACAAACATACTGTTTTTCATAGTAGGGTTGGTTTTTCTGGTAAAAGGGGCTGACTTGTTTGTCAAGTCTGCAGCATCTCTGGCAAAAAAACTTGGAGTATCTGAGTTTATAATAGGCCTTACATTAGTAGCATTCGGCTCCTCTGTGCCTGAGCTTGCCTCCTCTGTTACAGCATCATTAAAAGACGCAGGCGGCATAATCATGGGAAATATTATAGGTTCAAATATAGCAAACATATGCTTGGTATTGGGGATAGCTGTGTTGTTCGGGACAGCAAGGACATACAAAGAGATGCTGAGAAGAGATGGATATATACTGCTTATCATAACATTCATATTTTTGATATTCATAGCAGACGGCACCATAACAAGAATAAAAGGTATATTTTTTCTTCTTATGTATATTT
>CAYXHN010000030.1:5535-11468 GCA_964464955.1 uncultured Methanosarcinales archaeon | reverse complement strand
AAAAATGAAAATGCGAGCAGGTCTGGGCAGATTTTCATCATCTTTGATGATGAAACCTTTTTCTTCGAGATTTGAATAGATACAGATAGATTCCCTAGTTCGAATTGAGCATTTTTATTTTTAATGTTTCTGCAAATGTTTGCAAAAATGAAAATGCGAGCAGGTCGGGGCACATACACCTAATTTATCTTTCAATTATACTCTAAATAATATCTTTGTTGTTCCTGCTATCGGGGGCGCGGTTGTTCTTGCTGATTGGATCGTAATCCTGATATTTGGAGCAAAATGGATTCCGATACTTCCTGTATTTTACATCTTATCTGTTGGCGCATTGCTTAACCAGTTTATATCAATCGCAGGAGCTGTCCTTAACAGCCTTAACAAACCGGAAATCTTAAGAAACAACAGGCTTATACAATTCGGATTCTATATTGTGCTCATCTATCCATTTGTTAAGTTCTTCGGCCTTGTTGGAGTAAGCCTGGTTATGCTTATATTTTCAATAGTATCATTAGTGCATATAACACCCCATATTGCAAAAGAGATTCCCGGGTTCTATTCAAACTCTTTTAAGATCATAGCCAGGACAATTCCTTTGACCCTATTAATGATGGCTGTTGTATATCTAGCTAAAAGAGCATTGGCTATGAACTTATTCTGGCTTTTTTCCCTTGTTTTTCTCGGAATAATGGTTTACTTCATACCCATGTGGTTTATCGATCCTGAACTAAAATGGGACTATTATGAAGGCCTTGCTGTAATCAAAGAAAAGCTAAGATTCCTAAAAAGATAAAAGTTTATAAATGGTTTTTATTGGTTCTTTCTCATGAAGATATTAAGGATAGTAAATTCTATGGATATAGGGGGCCTGGAAAGAGGAGTCTATAATCTAACATTAAAATTAAATATTCCGACTGTTTTTATCTGTCTTCAAAAAAAAGGCTATTTTGGAGAGCTTTTAGAGAAAAAAGGGTTTAGATTTTATGAATTAAACAAAAAAGGATTTGGATTTGATACACTCCCTAAACTCAGAAAGGTAATAAAAAAAGAATCTCCAGACATAGTCCACACCCATAACACAGACCCCTTGCATCAGGGAGTTATTGCTTCTTTAGGCCTGAAAACTACAAGAGTGCACACAGACCACAACAGCTTTGCAAATAATGAATCCAGAAAAGCATTATTTTTCAGCAGACTGTTGTCCTATTTTGTAGATAAGATAATATGCGTAACAGAAAGCGTAAGAAAAGACTGGATAAAAAAGATAAGAGCCAAGCCTAAAAAGCTTATAACAATATTCAACGGTTCTGAGCTGAAAGATTTTGATATCAGGATAGGCCAAGCTAAAGAAAAGAAAAAACTAGGATTAAACAAAAATAGCAGGATAATAGGCATTGTTGCAAGACTCTCTCCTGAAAAAGATATATTTACGTTGATAAAAGCTTTTAGGGCAGTCAACAAGAATATAAAAGACTCTAGATTGATCATTGTAGGAGACGGGCATTTAAGAAAAAAGCTTGAAGCTTTCTCTAAAAACAATAAGAACATAATGTTTTTGGGCATGAGAGATGACATACCTGTGCTTATGAATCTTTTTGATATCTTTGTCTTGTCAAGCCTGCACGAAGGAAACTCTCAGACAATCAGAGAAGCGATGGCTGCTTCAAGACCAGTCATAGCCACGAATGTTGGAGGCAACCCAGAGCTTATTGTTGATAGAAAAACAGGATTGCTTGTCCCGAAAAAAGATCCTAAGAAAATGGCCTCTGCAATCATCAGATTATTAAAGGATAAAAAACTCAGAGATAATATGGGCAAGGCAGGCAAAAGAAGAGCTGAAAGATATTTCTCAATAGAAAAACAGGCAGAAAGTTACAAAAGTCTTTACAAAATGCTGATATAAGATTATCCAGTTATCTGTGCCATTTTCCCAGCAAATAGAATTTATGCCATTCTCTCCTATACCAAACAGGAGCAGAAGGAAAACTGCATTTTATAGGGCTTCTCTTGATCCACATATTGGGTTCCTGTTCCACCCTGCCGTCTTTTGTAACAGGAAAACTATAATCTTTCCCGTGTTCATAATAGTCCCATCTCATAGGCATCTTATCCATATTATTATTCGATTTAAATCGCATGTCTATCTTATCTTCTTATCTTCTTATCTTCTTTATCTGAAATATCTTTTTCTGGAGGGTTGATGTTTTTCTCATTGTTGTCTTTTTCTTTGCTTTGTTTTTTAGCGATAATATACAAGGAAGTACTCAATCCAAAAGATATCCAGATTACAGAAGCATAAGGCCGGTTTATCATTGTCTGATTTATGAACAATGCCCCTAATCCAAAAATAACTGCCCAGCTCATGTTATATACAAAATTATCTTTTCTTTTTGTTAATTTTTGAGCCTTGTAAGCATTGATGCAGCTGTAGACAAAAATCATGACATATATCAATATTCCAAAAAAACCCATCCCTATCATAAGGTCAAGATACGAATTGTGTGTTGCTCTTCCTTTATAGCCTAACTCCTCCATTCTTATCATATTGAGTTCCTCGTGCCTGCTGGGGCCCCAGCCCAATATCGGCCTTTCATAAAATAAGCTTAAGCCTGCTTCTAATGCTTCAAATCTTCCCCTCATTGAACCTTCTTCTGATTCTGTTCCCTGCTCAGCGTACTCTATAGAATAGAGCTCATCTATGATCTGCGGAGAAGATAAAACATAAAAAACCAGGAATATGACTGCCAAGATACCAAGACCCCATGTTGATTTCTTTTTGATATTTTTTATTCCGATCAGCAATAAAAAAGGAGCCAGGGCCAGCCATGAAGCCCTGCTTCCCATCACCATAAGATTCTGCATCAGGAAAGCAAGGCTGATCAACAGGATTCCTTTTAATAGATTATTTTTTTCTGACCAGAACATATAGATCACGATGGGTATTATGAAAACAAGATCTCTTGAAAACATATTGTTATCAAAAGAGCCCCCTATGAATGATTCCTGAAAACCTCTTGCATAGAAAGAAAATCTGAATATCAAAGACATAACAGCTATGACCATGATCCAAAGAAATGCCCTTAATCTCTCTTTGCTGTCTATGATATCTGATACGACAAAATATATCAGGACAGAGAAAGCACTTAAGACTAACCAGTAATTTGAAAAAGATATATCCACACCATGATACACAGAGTATAATCCTAAAAGCATAAGGAACCCAAAAGCCAGGTAGTCATTCAGATTATACCCTGATCTTTTTTTCTTTTTATAAAATAAAGAAAAAATTATAAGTCCAGCTAATGCTGCAAGGTCATAAACAGTAGAAAGGTGAACAGGGATAAATCCTAATTGTGCAGGCAATAAAGAGTGTAAAAATGAGCTTATTGGATACAATAATAGCCCCACAGGAAGAGATAAAAAAATTAAGATTATGCCTGCTGCACTGAACAATATCATAATATCAAAAAAAAACTTGCTCAGATGCCATGAAAAAGAAAGCATAAAGACAAAGAGATAAGCTATGATGATATATTTCACAATCTTCTTATTTTTAAGCCAATCCCCTTTTTTTTCCATAATATTTATAAAAAGATTATCTGTTTAAATATTTTGCTATGAAGATATTATACATCTCTCCAAAGATCCCGTTCCCATTGACAGACGGAGGCAAGCTAAGAGTATTCAATCATATAGATCATCTTTCTAAAGAAAATGATATCATATCTCTGTCTTTCATTGAGGACAAAGATGAACTGAAAAAGATAGATGAACTGAAAAAGGTATGTTCAGTTGAAACTGTTACTCTTCCAAAGTATATCTCTCTGATAAGAAGTTTTTTAGGGCTGTTTTCCAGAAAGCCACTAAGAGCCAGTTATTTTAAAGACAGCCAGTTCAGGAAAAAAGCAAAAAAACTATCTAAAGATGCAGACCTTATAATCATACAATCTTTAAGGATGTCTCAATACGCTTTCTATCCTAAAAAAACCATAATCGACATTGTTGATACACCTTCCCTGCAGATAAAAAGAGCTTTAAGGAACGAGCCCCTGCTCTGGAAACTTATCTGGAAGATAGAACTTCCGAGGATTATTGATTTTGAGAAAAGGGTATCAAAGAAGTTTCGAAAGATAGTATTTGCATCAAAAGCAGATGAAAAAGCCATGTGTCATGGACATGTATTAAAGAACAGCACTTCAATAGACAGGATAAAAAGAAAAGAGCCTGAAGAAAACAGCATCATGTTCCTTGGAAACATGGAATATCCTCCAAATATTGATGCAGTAGGCTATTTTGTCAAAAAGATATTTCCATTGATAAAAAAAGAGATAAAAGATGCTAAATTTTACATCGTAGGAAAAAATCCTGAAAAGATAAAAAAATATGAAGACAAAAACATAATCATAACAGGCTTTGTTCCTGATTTAAAGGAATATTTTTCAAGATGTAAGGTATTTGCTGCTCCGTTAAGGACAGGCTCAGGGATACAGAACAAGGTTCTTGAAGCATTGAATCATGAGATTCCTGTCATAACGACATCTATAGTGAATGCAGGGGTTGAAGCAAAAGATAAAAAAGAGATTTTAGTTGCAGACAATCCAAAAGAATTTGCAGAAAAATCGATCAGGTTATTAAAAGACAGCAGGCTTAGAAAGAAACTATCTTTAAACGGAAAAAGGTTTTTAAAGAATAATTATTCTGAAGAAAAGATAGATAAAGAACTTGACAGGATTATAAAAGATGAAATATAAGGTTGAAGAGCTTAGAAAAGAGAATTTTGAAGATTGGGATCGTTTTGTTAAAGAAAATAAACTTACTGTATTTCATACTATCGGTTGGAAAAGAGTTTTAGAAGAAACATTCAATTTCAAACCGATCTATTATATAGCAAAAGACAAAGATGAGAATATTGTTGGAATATCTCCTGCATTCATCTGCAGGAGTTTTCTTAAGAAAGCGATAGTTTCTATGCCTTTCTTTGAATATGGGGGGCCTTTTGTTAAAGAAGGATATAAAGAAGCATACAAAGATATCTTTGAAAGATATAAGGATTATGTTGATAAAGGCGAAGTTCATCATATTAAGATAAGGTCCCTGCCTTTTGACGAAGATTATGGAAATATTGGCTTCAAAAAAGAGCTTGAAGCTTATGATTTCTACATGGATATAGAGGGAAAAACATTTGAAGATATATGGAACAGCTTCTCAAAAGATCAGGGAGTTAGGACTGAGGTAAATAAAGCAAAAAGAAAAGGGGTTATTGTAAATATAGAACATTCTCCAGAGATACTGCATAAGCTTTTAGCTATGAAAGATGCAAGGCTTGGAAGCCCCTCTTTTTCAAAAAGATTCTATCTGAACATAGAAAGGTATCTAAAAGACAATATAAATTATACAGCATCTTATATCAGGGAAAAACCGATTGCATCAATGATAAGTTTAAGATTTCAGGATGAGCTTATGCTTCATCAGCTGGGTTCCGATCCTGAATATTTTAGGAAGGCCTCTACAGATATATTATTCATAGAGCAGATAAGATATGCGATAGAAAATGATCTCAAAAAGGTTGATTTCGGAAGGTCAAAGCCAAATTCAAGCCATTCTTTTTTCAAGAAAAAATACAACTGCAAAAAAAGAGACATCTATGCATATTATTATCCTCAAGATTTCTCTGAGCAAAGATATGAAAA
The DNA here is from genome assembly GCA_964464955.1 of uncultured Methanosarcinales archaeon. GTDB lineage: Archaea > Nanobdellota > Nanobdellia > Woesearchaeales > WJKL01 > WJJM01. The sequence continues at coordinate 5,778 of CAYXHN010000030.1, read as the reverse complement.
AAGAGACCTTGGACAAAAGATGATAAAAAAAATGCCTTGGTTATTCACAAAATCTTTCTTAGGTAATTGGTTAAGGAAAAATGTTGGATTGTGATTAATTGGTGGGCCCAGTAGGAACTAAGGGTTATCACCCTTAGGAGCCTGTTGGACTATTCTTCATTTTATTCAGAATAGCCCGAAGAAAAATATGGTGGGCCCAGTAGGAACTAAGGGTTATCACCCTTAGGAGCCTGTTGGACTATT
>CAYXHN010000030.1:0-5435 GCA_964464955.1 uncultured Methanosarcinales archaeon | reverse complement strand
CTTCATTTTATTCAGAATAGCCCGAAGAAAAATATGGTGGGCCCAGATGGAATTGAACCAACTTCTGCACTAAGTTAAAGTACCGTCATAGCATTAGACCATGGACCCAAAATTAGAAATCACAATCTTATTTATATATCTTATGATTTCTCGAAGATTTCTGAAACTCATCGTAAACCTTTCCAGCACACTTATCCCAAATATTTTCTTTAGCAAAATTTAATATCTTTTGCTTATTCCATCTTTTATTTAAAGCTTTTTCTAAATCTTCAGTTAAATGTTCATAATCAGTTATTATCCCTAGATCTTCTGTTATAAACTCTCCTGCAGCTTCTTTTGTAACAACGCATGGCTTTCCGCATGCCAATGCTTCCATAACAGAATTGGGCCAGCCTTCTAAATGGCTGGCTAAGCAATAAACATCTGCTGCAGAATAATATAAAGACAGCTTTTGGTTGGGTATCTCTTTCAACATCTTGATATTTTCTTTGTTTTCTAATTTACTTATCTTATTCTTTAGATCTCTAAATTCTTTTTTATCATAGCCTATAATTAAAAGCAACTTATCTTTAACATCAAGTTTATCAAATGCTTTGACCAATTCAAAATAACCTTTTCTCCTGAAATCATTTCCTACTGTCAAAAATATTTTTTTGTTTAGATTCAAGCCTATTTTTTTCCTTGCTTTGTTTTTATTTTCTGGTTTGAATAGAACTGTATCTACCCCATTAGGAATTATCTTAACATTATAATCTTTTAATTTGGATCTTAGATTCTGTGAAACTGACAGAATTATATCTGCTTTTTTTAACATCTTCTTTATTTTACTTCTAATAAAAAACCGGCTCATCCAATAACTAACATCCTTGCCCCTCAAAGTGACAGAGAACTTCTTTTTGTGTTTTTTAGCAGCTAACCACGATCCATAACCATCAGGCCAGGCAAAGTGAGAATCGATAATATCTGCTTGTTTTATCTTCTTCCTAAATCTGCGTAAAGATTGGCTAAAAAACCAGCCATCTAAAAACTTAAAGATCATAGGTATAGAGAAAAACTTCGGATGATAAACATTTAATTCTTCAATCTTTTCCCTATATGGCACTTTGACGCTTCTAAAAGGAAACCAAGGCACGGGAGCTATAACTTCAATATCTGCATATTTGTTCAATGCTTTTAGTCTATTTAACACAAAAATGCCTTTATTTGGCTCTTTACAATTCGGGAATAATGAAGTTATGCTTAAGATTTTCATTGATCAACAAACCTCCTGAACCACTTCTCCAAAAAAAGAAGATTCCAGATTCTATAGCTGTGGTCAGCTCCGCTATTGTGGCTGTTGAGGATTTTCCTTACAGCATACTTGTCAAAATAACCTCTGTTTATAGTTTCCTTGTTCAAAAGCACGTCATAGCTCATGCTTTTCAGATCTTTCCTAAACCAATGGACAAGAGGAACTGCAAACCCTGTTTTTTTTCTGTAAAGAATATTCTTTGGAAGGACTGGCTCTAAAGCTTTCTTAAGGATATATTTTTTGACATTTCCCTTCATCTTTATATCCTGCGGGATTCTTGAAGCGTTTTCTATAAGCTTATGGTCCAAAAAAGGGCTTCTGACTTCAAGGCTGTGGGCCATAGAAGCTACATCAACCTTTACTAAGATATCATCAGGGAGATAGTGCTTAAAATCAAAATACTGCTTCTTCAGGATAGTTGGGTTATATCTGTCTGTCTCTTTAAAAAGAACCTTTCTCGGATCATAATTCCTGAGCCTGTCAGTTATTACCTGGTTTCTGTAATAACTGTTGAAGTTGGAAAGCCACTCAAGATACTGCTCCTCCTCCTTCATAGACAAAAGATCAAACTTCCTTCCTATCTTCTGGAACAATGGGCTTTTAGAGCCCTGAGAAAAGAACATCTTTCCTGCTCTTGAAACAGCAGGCTTTAGCAAAGGAGGGGTTATACTTGACATTATTTCATATTTATCAGGAACATATCTAGGATAGCCTAAAAAACTCTCATCCCCTGCATCCCCGCTTAAAGCCACAGTAACATGCTTTCTTGTCATCTCGCAAAGATAATAGGTCGGGATTGCAGAAGAGTCAGCATAAGGCTCATTGTAATGCCAGACAAGATCATCAAATATCTTAGCAGCATCCATCCTGACTATCTTCTCCTTATGGTCTGTATTGAATATCTCAGCCACTTTTCTTGCATACTTTGTCTCATCAAAATCCTGCTCTTCAAAACCGATAGAAAAAGTCTTTACATTGTCTGTTACCTTAGACATCATCGCAACAACAGCGCTTGAATCTACCCCTCCGGACAAAAAAGCCCCCAGGGGAACATCTGAGATCATCCTTTTCTCAGTAGCTTCTTTAAGATCATCCAGAATATCTTCGCAATGCTCTTTCTCTGTTTTCCTCACAGGATTCCTAAAGTTAACATCCCAGTATTGTTTGACAGTGAGATTGTTATTCTTATCAAGTATCGCATAATGCCCTGGTGGAAGCTTCGCCATGCTCTTAAATATGCACAGAGGGGTGGGGACATAGCCAAAACTAAGATAATGAGAAACAGCTTCATCGCTTATTTCTTTGTTGACTTCAGGATACTCAAGTATCGCCTTTAGCTCAGAAGCAAAGATAAACTTGCCCCTGTCCTGATAATACACCAAAGGCTTCTGGCCGATACGGTCCCTTGCCAGAAAAAACTGTTTCTTTTTTGAGTCCCAGATGCAGAAAGCAAACATACCATTGAACATATTAAGGCATCTCTCTCCGTATTCCTCATAAGCATGAAGTACAACTTCGGTATCAGTATTAGATTTAAACCTATACCCTCTTTTTTCAAGTTTTTCTTTTATATCTTTAAAATTATATATCTCTCCGTTGTATGTTATCCACAAACTTCCATCTTCATTAGACATAGGCTGCCTTCCTTTTTTTGAAAGGTCGATTATGCTTAATCTTCTATGTGCTAACCCTATCTGATTATCAATATAGCTCCCCTTGTCATCAGGGCCTCTATGTTTGACAACATCTCTCATCTTCTTGAGAGTGCTTCTATCTACCCTATTCTTAAAATCCCAAACACCCACTATTCCGCACATGGATGAAAAAGAAGCCGGTTTATTTAAAAATCTATTCAAAAAATATATAAATAAGCCTGAAATAGCTAAATTCATGAAGATCATAAGCGTTGTAGGCGCAAGACCCAATTTTATGAAGATAGCCCCAATAGTCCATGAGATAAAAAAACATAAAGAGATAATGCATCTTCTTGTTCATACTGGACAGCATTATGACCCCAACTTATCAGAAGTTTTCTTTGAAGAACTGGATATACCCAGACCAGACATCAATCTTGGGATCGGCGGGGGAAGCAGAGAAGAACAGATTTCAAAGATAAAGAAAAAATTCGATCCGATCCTTAAGAAAGAGCAGCCAGATCTGGTCATAGTGGTCGGAGATGTAAATTCAACAATCGCTTGCGCTGAATCTGCTAAAGAAAAAAACATAAAGGTTGCTCATGTGGAAGCTGGATTAAGAAGCTTTGACAAAAACATGCCAGAAGAGGTAAACAGGATAGCAACAGATAAGATTTCAGATTATCTGTTTATAACAGAAAGATCTGCTTTTGATAATCTTAAAAAAGAAAATATTGATGAAGATAAGATACATTTTGTAGGGAATGTGATGATAGACACCCTGATAAAAAATCTGGAAAAAGCTAAAGATTCAAAAATTTTAGAAGAATTAGGATTAGAAAAACAGAATTTTGTTGTTTCAACTATCCACAGGCCAAGCAATGTTGATAAAAAAGAAGATTTGATTAAAATAATAAAGATTTTTGAAAAGATCCAGGAAAAGATTAAGATTGTTTTGCCAATCCATCCAAGAACAAAAAAAACAATTGAAAAATTTGGATTAAAACAAAGATTTGACTCGATAATAAACATGATAATAACAGAACCATTAGGTTATCTAGAATTCCTAAATTTAGTTTCAAATTCAAAATTTGTTTTAACAGATTCTGGAGGGATACAGGAAGAAACAACCTATCTTAAGATCCCCTGTATCACCATGAGGTTCAACACAGAAAGACCGTCTACAGTTGATGAAGGGACTAATGTCTTAGTCGGAAACGACAAAGAAAAAGTTTTAGATAACTTTTCTAAGATACTGGACGGAAGTTTTAAACAAGGGAAGGTCCCTGAATTATGGGATGGAAAAACTGCTGAGAGGATTGTTAGAAAGTTGATAAGATGATAATATCCAACAAATATAAATTTGTGTTTGTTCATATCTGGAAAACAGGAGGGACATCTATAAGGGCTGCACTTGAAAAATATGCTGATTTCTCTTCTGAGGAAGGATCTGCAGAACAGCACTTAAAAGCTTCAGAGATTAAAAAAGACTATTTTAAAGAAAATGATTGGGATAATTATTTCAGTTTTGCAGTTTCAAGAAACCCTTATGACTGGGTGGTATCTGTATACCATTATATAACACAAAATAAAGAAAATTCAAGACACAAAGAAGTTAAAGATATGGGATCTTTCAGAGAATTCATTAAAAAAGAGATGAGAAAAGATAAAACATCTCAAAAAGATTTTATTACAGATGACGATGGAAAGCTTTTGGTCAATTTTGTTTTAAAATTTGAAAATGTTGAGAAAGACTTTGAAGAAGTCTGCAGGAAGATTGGCATAAAAGAGAAACTCCCGCATATGAATAAATCTTCACGCAGAGACTATAAGGAATATTATGATGAAGAAACCAAAAGATTAGTAGAAGGTTGCTTTAAGGAAGATCTTGATTTCTTTGGTTATTCTTTTTGAGAATATACATTTATTATCTTTCTTGCATTATTTTTCCAGGTAAGATTATTTTTTAAGATGGAATTCTTTGCATTTTTTCCCAGTCTTTTTCTTAATCTTTTATTCTTGATAAGCCTTTCCAAAGCATAATACAGATCATCTTTATCTCCTGGCTTGACCAGCAATCCTGTCTTGTTATCCTGCACTAATTCATTTATATTTTCCTTGTCCGGAGCTATCACTGCTTTTCCCATACCCATATATTCTATCAGTTTCATAGGTGAACAATATTCAGTGCAGTTTGGCAGCAGCCCGATATCAAACAGATCTATATATCTATGGATTTGAGAATGAGGAACAGGATCGATTATAGTAAATTTATCTCTGTATTTGCTGATTACGCGATTATCCAGGCCGCATCCGATCCCGCCGATTATCAAAAATCTTAAGTGAGGATATTTGATCATCAACTGATCCAGAACATCCAACAAAAGATTTCCATTGTGCCATTTGATCATATATCCTACAAAACCGACAACGATCTTGTTTTTTAAGTTGAATTTTTCAACCAATGCATTGTCCCTAATCGGCTTGAATTGTTCCTTGTCTATCCCATT